>JABDJF010000672.1 GCA_013002645.1 Myxococcales bacterium | reverse complement strand
GCATTTCGATGTGGAACACGGCGTGATGCACGTGCTCGCCGAGCTCACCTTGATTGTCGTGCTCTTCGGCGACGCGGCACGGATCGATCTTTCGGCCTTACGCCGGGAGCTCGGCTTGCCGGTCCGGTTGCTGGCGATCGGGATGCCGCTGACGATCTTGCTCGGCACCCTGGTCGGCAAGTGGCTCTTTCCGCAGTTGAGTTGGCTCGAGGCAGCCGTGCTTGGCGCGGTGCTCGCTCCGACCGACGCCGCGCTCGGGCAGGCCGTGGTCAGTAATCCGGCTGTCCCCACGCGTGTCCGTCAGGCCCTCAACGTCGAAAGTGGGCTCAACGACGGCATCGTGCTTCCCGCCGTATTGGTTCTTGCCGCGTTCGCGAGCATGAGCGCGGAGACTACGCGGTCGGCAACGGACTGGGCGCGCTTCGCAGCGACTCAAGTGACCCTCGGTCCCTTGGTCGGAATCGCGGTGGCGTGGCTCGGCAACAGGCTCCTGAAAGGGTCTACGGCAAACGGATGGATGGAGCCCCCATTCGAGCGCTTGGCAGGGCTGGCGCTCGCCTTGCTTGCGTTCGCCTTGGCCGAGCTCGTCGGCGGCAATGGGTTCATTGCGGCATTTGTCTCCGGGATGATGCTCGGGCAATGGACGCGGGGACGCTGTGAGTGGCTCTACGATTTCCTCGAGGCCGAAGGGCAGCTCCTCATGCTCCTGGTGTTTCTGGCCTTTGGCGTGAGCTTCGCGGCGCCGGCCCTGGAGACGGCTTCTTGGAGAAGCCTGGCGTATGCGGCGCTGAGCCTCACGGCCGTTCGAATGATCCCGGTTGCCATCTCGATGCTTGGCACGGGGTTGCGCTTCCCGACGGTCCTGTTTATCGGCTGGTTCGGCCCCCGAGGATTGGCCTCGATTCTGTTTGGCATCCTGGTTCTCGACGAAGCGGACCTTCCAAACGAGGCACTCATCTTCCAGCTGGTCATGCTGACTGTTGTGTTCAGCGTGGTCGCCCATGGAGTCTCGGCGGCACCGCTGGCCAGACGCTACGCGGCGATGGCTGCCGATCCTGAGCATTGCGCGGAGGAACATCGAGAGGTGATGGATCATCCACTTCGCATGCGTAGCTGAATTGGGGCGCTAACAAATCCTTCACCTGGGCGTAAGGCCTTGCACTGCGCGATCGAGGCGTGGTGAGATGCACCAATGACCGTCACTCCGCTTCGAACACAAGACAAAGTCCCAGTCGCCAAATGGAGCGAGCTCGAGGACCGCAAGCCCACCTATGCGCTCGTCGCCGGTGTCGATCTGGTGGTTCTTCGATATGACGATGACGTCTCGGTATTGTACGGCCGCTGCTTGCACCGCGGCGCCCTGATGGCCGACGCGAGAGTCGAGGGCGACAATCTCATCTGTGGGCTGCACGGCTGGGACTACCGCTACGACACGGGCGTGAGCTCCTACAATAGCTCGGAGGTGCTTCATAAGTTCCGCGCTTGGATCGTCCTCGACGCCGATTCGGTGCTCGTCGACGAATCCGAGATTCGCACCTGGGCCGAGAAGTCGCCGCAACCCTATGATCGCGACGCGTACCTTGGTCTCTACGCCGACGTGCATGGCGCGCCCGAGGAACCGTTCAATCGGTACATCCAGGAGCTCGCGCGAGACGGTCTGAAAAAAGTGGGGCACCACGGTTCCGTCTCGGCGATGGGGGTACCCAGGCAGCAGCTACCCTGTTGGGAGGACGTTCTGCTCCTCACCGCTCAGCTCGCGCGCAAGCCGCTGCTCGATGACCAGGCGGTCGGCTCGGAGGTGACCATTGGGCCCGAGGCGAGGAAGCCGCTTCGACTCGAGATTCCGATCTTCGTCAGTGACATGAGCTTTGGAGCGCTGAGCCAGGAAGCCAAGGTCGCGCTTGCGAAGGGCGCCGAGATGGCAGGCACGGGCATCTGCTCGGGTGAAGGCGGGATGCTTCCCGAGGAGCAGGCGAGCAATTCACGATACTTCTACGAGCTCGCGTCGGGGCGTTTTGGTTGGAGTCTCGACAAGGTCAAGAAGTCCCAGGCCTTTCACTTCAAGGCCGGACAGGGGGCAAAGACCGGCACGGGCGGGCACCTCCCAGGCAACAAGGTAACCCCGAAGATCGCATCGGTGCGCGGGCTCGAGCCAGGGCAGCCGGCCATCAGCCCATCCCGCTTCCCGGACTTGGACGGCCCCGAAGACTTTCGCCGCGTCGCCGAGGAGGTTCGCGAAGCGACGGGGGGCATTCCGATCGGATTCAAACTGAGCGCGCAGCACATCGAGGACGACATCGATTTCGCGCTCGAAGTCGGCGTCGACTACATCATCCTCGACGGCCGCGGGGGTGCGACCGGTGCCGCTCCCAATGTGTTCAAGAACAACATCTCGGTTCCTACCATGGTTGCCCTGGCGCGCGCGCGACGCCATCTCGATGCGCGCAAGCGTCCGGAGGTGACGCTCGTCACTACCGGAGGGCTTCGAACGGAGGGCGACTTCGTGAAAGCGCTCGCGTTGGGCGCCGACGCCATCGCGGTTTCGAACGCGGCAATCCAAGCTATCGGCTGCCTCGGGATGCGGGCCTGCCAGACCAACAACTGCCCGGTTGGCATTGCCACCCAACGGAAGCATCTGCGCGCACGGCTCGAGATCGAGAAGTCGGCGCGGCAGTTGGACAACTACTTCCGCGCGACGGTGGAACTGATGAAGGTCCTCGCACGCGGTTGCGGCCACGCCCACCTCGATCAGTTTGAGCTGCGTGATCTGACGACCTGGAAGCGGGAGATCGCCGACCTCACTGGTATCCGCTTCGCCGGGGTGACTACGCCGTGACGTGGAAGACGCTTGGCGCCATCCCACCGGACCGGTTCCCAGAGGCGAGGCTAGAGCTGCACTGGGCGGCGCAGTTGCTGAGCGCGCCAGGGCTGAGCTTGCTCCCAGCAGAGAAGGACTTCTCCCACACCAATCTCGGTTGGGATTTCGAGCTCGGCGTCCTGAGCGGGCGACCTGTCGGCTCGGGTTTGCGGCGTGCGGGCTTGGTCTTTGGGGGTTTGGAGCTGGCGGTGCTCGACGGAGAACGGGGACGGTCCTCGATGCGACTTGCAGGGCATACTCTTCAGCAGGCCCTTTCGTGGCTCGGTCGAGAGCTGATCGGCGACGACACGCACCTCGCGTTGCCCCAGCACGACATGCCTTCGCACGCCGTCGTCGAAGGCGGTGTGTTTTCCGACGCTCAAGTCCCCGAACGCGGCGAGCTCGGCGCCTGGTTTGCAAACGCGTTCCGCCTGATTCGCGGGGCCGTCGCGGACGAGGCCTCCGCGTCACCGGTTCGCTGCTGGCCGCACCACTTCGATGTGGCGAGCTTGATCACCCTCGATGAGGGCGCGGACGCCGAGGAGGCGCGCAGCATCGGCGTCGGATTCTCCCCAGGCGACGGCTCCTACGACCAGCCCTATTTCTACGTGACGCCTTGGCCCTACCCGGAAACGGCGAACCTGCCGCCGCTCACAAAGGGCGCGGAGTGGCACCGGAACGGCTGGACGGGCGCGGTCCTCACG
>JABDJF010000663.1 GCA_013002645.1 Myxococcales bacterium | reverse complement strand
AGCGCGTGCTCATTGACTGGCCTCTTCGGCTTCGGCTTCGGCCGTGCCCGGGCGCGACGCCCAAGTCGCGTCCGAGATTCGACTGAGCTCGTCGCGCGGCAGCGTCTCGAGGAGCGACCAGCCCACTCGCATCGTTTCGGCCAAAGACCGGCGCACGCCGCTTTGGTTGATCAGGTTCGTTTCAAACGCGTCGACGAAATCGAGGGCACGTCGATCGCCCGGTGCGAGACCTTCGCTTCCGACGATGGCCGCCATGAGCTTGGCTTCACGGCCGCGCGCGTAAATCGCGTAGAGCTGGTTCGCCCATTCGCGGTGTTCCGGTACAGTTCGGCCTTCGCCGATGCCGGCATTCATCAATCGCGACAAGGACGGGAGCACGTCGATCGGTGGATAGACGCCGCGCTGATGAAGCTCACGGTTCAAAACGATTTGCCCCTCGGTGATGTAGCCGGTCAGGTCTGGGATCGGGTGCGTCATGTCTCCGTCGGGAAGAGAGACCACGGGCAGTTGGGTGACCGAGCCGCTGCCGCCCTTGAGGACTCCGGCGCGCTCGAACAGCGATGCCAGGTCGGTGTACATGTAGCCCGGGTATCCGCGCCTCCCCGGAATTTCTTCGCGTGCAGCCGCGACTTCTCGGAGGGCCTCCGCGTAGTGGGTGATGTCGGCCATCACGACCAGAACGTGAATCCCGTGGGTGAACGCAAGGTGCTCGGCAGCCGTCAGCGCGACGCGCGGGGTGAGCAGGCGCTCGATGGTCGGGTCGCTTGCCTGGTTGAGGAAGAGAACCGTGCGTTGCATCACTTCGCTTTCGAGAAAGCGGGAAACGAAGGACTGTGTTTCGCGCTCGGTGATGCCCATCGCGGCGAACACCACTGCGAAGGGCTCACCGCGAGCGGGACGCGCGTTTTCCACGATGTCGGCGGCGAGCTCGACGCCTGGCAGACCAGGTGCCGAGAACACCGGGAGCTTCTGGCCCCGCACCAGCGTGTTCATTCCGTCGATCGCAGACACGCCGGTTTCGATGAAATCAGACGGGTGCTGCCTTCGAACGGGATTGATGGGCGCGCCCCAAATCGGAAGACGTGCTTCACCGATCGACTGTGGGAGCCCGTCGAGCGGTTCGCCGGTGCCACTGAGCGCACGCCCGAGCAGGTCCTGCCCGACCAACGTGGTTGCGGTTTCGCCGGTGAGGGTAATTGCCGCGTCGGCGGGTTTGAGACCCAAGGTGTCCTCGAACACTTGGATCACCGTGATCTCGGTGCCGACGTCGATCACCTGCCCACGACGATCGTCCTGGCCACTTCCTCCAATGCGAACCCACTCTCCGAGCTTCGCGCGTTGCGTGGAACGGACGAAAATCAAGGGGCCCGCTGCGGAGGCTGCGCCGGAATAGGTTCGCGCGATGGGTGCGTCCAAGCGCTTCATCCTGGCCCCATTTCTGTGATGGCGTGCTTGGCTTTCGAAATCTCTTGCCTCAATTCGTCGGGCGCCGCGGTCTTCACGGCGCCGAACGCGACCCGAACGGCGGCGAGATCGAGCTTCTCGAAGCCGATGCCTTCGTTCAGCGCCGTTTCACCCGTCTGCATGAAGGTCCAGAGCAGCTTCACCAGCTGGTAGGTCTTCTCGACACTCGAAAAGGCGTCGTGCGGATGGAATGCGTTTTGGCCAATGAGAAACTCTCGCGCGATTCGCGCGCCTTCGAGCACTAGGCGGTCTTCGTCTTCCAGTGCGTCGACCCCGACGAGGCCGGCAATTTCGCGGAGCTCACGATCGCGCTGCAGGAGACGAACCGTTTCGACCCTCAGCTCCGACCAATCCGTTCCGCCTTCTTTCGAAAACCATGCACGAGTGCCGTCGGCGTAGAGGCTGTAGCTGACGTCCCAATCGACCGCGGGGAACTGACGTTGGTGGGCAAGGCGCGGATCGAGCGCCCAAAGCGCGCCGACGACACGCAAGGAAGCTTGGGTGACCGGCTCGGCGAAATCACCACCGGGCGGAGAAATCGCGCTGATGAATGTGACCGCCCCGGTTCGCGCAGGCGTCCCCTGGCTTTTGACGCGGCCCGCCCGCTCGTACAGGCGGCTCATGCGATTGGCGAGATAGGTTGGGTAGCCTTCTTCGCCGGGCATTTCTTGGAGCCGCGCGGCGATCTCGCGAAGCGCCTCGGCCCAACGCGAAAGGGAATCGGCGAGGACGGCTACGTGGTAGCCCATGTCGCGGTAATACTCGGCGATCGTCATTCCCAAATAGACCGACGCGTCTCGCGCTGCGACGGGCATGTTCGAGGTGTTCACGATCAGGATCGTCCTATCCATGATCGATCGGCCGGTTTCGGGGTCCGTGAGGTGACTGAAGTCGTGCAGGACTTCCGCCATCTCGTTTCCGCGCTCACCGCAGCCGATGTAGACCATGATGTCGGCCTTCGCGTACTTCGCGAGCGACTGCTCTATCACGGTCTTCCCCGTACCGAACCCGCCAGGAACGGCCACAGACCCCCCTTCGACGACCGGAAAGAGAAGATCGAACACGCGTTGTCCAGTTATGAAGGGGCGGTCCCCGGGCAGGTGATCCGCAAACGGACGCCGTTGCCGAATCGCCCATGGCTGCGAGAGGGTTAGGGCGGTGCCGTCGCGCAAGCTCCCAATGGCCTCTGTCACCGTGAACGTTCCCTGCTTGATGTCGGCGACACGACCGCTGGAGCCAGGAGGCATCAGCACCCGGTGGGCCATTCCGGGGCGCTCTTCGACCTCACCCAAGACATCGCCGCCGCTCACCTCGGCCCCCGCCGCCACCGTTGGCGTAAACGACCAGCGCGCATCGGGGTCGAGGGTGTGCAGTGTCATCCCCGGCGCCATGAAGTCGCCCGACCGCTCCGCGAGGCCTGTAAGCGGCCGTCCGACACCGTCGAGAATCGAGCCAAGCAAGCCCGGCCCCAGTCGGGTCGTGAGAGAGCTTCCCGTACGGCGCACCGGTTCTTGAAGCGCAAGGCCGCTGGTTTCCTCGAACACCTGAATCATCGCAATGTCGCCCTGAATCCGAATCACCTCGCCGAGCAGTCGACGCTCCCCGACTTCGACTAGCTCGTACAGAGCGGCATCGCCCAGCGGCTGTGCTTCTGCAATCGCTCCCGCAACTCGGATGATGCGCGCTTCGGTCATTGCAGCCTCACCCGATAGCCGATCGCACGCCGAAGGATCTCGACGATGTATTCGTGAGCGGAGGCCTCCGAGGTCCAGTTCGGCCCAGGGACGGGGATGACGACCGGGAGGGCGGAACGCTGAAGGCCTCGCCGAATTTCGTCTGGAATGTCCCGGTATAGCGTTTCGTCGACCAGAACGACGCCCGCGCGTTCCCTTTCGGCGAGGCGCTCGATCTGCAGCGCCGCGTCCGCGCCGCTCGTGGCTTCAAACACGGGCACCCCAGCCAATGCGAATCCCGCACTCAGGCCTTGGCTCGCGATCACCACGAGTCGTTGCTCCTTCATGCGAGCACCATGTCCCCTTGGATGAGCGCGTCAGGAGCCCGGAGGGCGACGCCCCAAATGATGCGTCTCAAGTTCAGTACTTGGGCGCGAAGCTCGATCACGAAGCCAATCACGGGCGCAGCGCTGCTCGGGTCGATTCGCATCGAGCGATTCTGCCAGGCTATCTGAGCTCGCAGCGCAGTGCTTTCGAACTCGGCAATCTCATCGAGCCCCGGGCGAAACACGTGCGCCAACGCGGAGCTCCGCAGCTCCCATGCGAGTTGCTTTTCTACTTCCTCACGGGTTGCGACGCTCATGAGTCGTTCCAACACGGGCCGCGTCAGCCACTGGCCACCTTCCACGAACGTCAGGTCGACGATCTTCGGGTCCCGCTCGGCGAAGTGGAGCAAGGCTGACCAGGCGTTCATCAGGTCGATGACTTGTCCGACGTACTCGACCAGTTGCGCTCCTCCTTCGCGCGCTCTCGATGAAGCTCTCCGGGCGAACGCGCGCTGGAGCGCAACCTCGATTTCGAAGAGCGAGGGATGAGGTCGGCTGGCGGCCTCGACGAGAGGTGGGCCGAAGGGGTGGTTCCACAGCAGCAGCATTCGAACCACGTCCGCCGGGGTCGGCTGACTGGCGAGCGTGAACAGAACACGTTCCGAAAGGCTCGTGGTTGGAACCAAGCCTGCCATGCGCGCTTCGGATGCCACGCCTTCCTCAGCCCCGCGCATGATTCCTTGAATCGAACGTCGATCCTCATCTTCGAAAAGCACGGACAAGGCCAGTCGACGGCGTTCGCCACACCAGCGATCGAGTACTCTCATTTGGCGGGCCGCGTGATGTCGAATCGACTTCTCGAGATTTGCGGGGGTCGATGGCTCCTCGGATCGCATGAACCCTAGCGAGCTCAGCTCCCTTTGAAGTGCGGGCAGGCTCGCGGCGCGAGCGAGTCGTTCCAATTCCGAGGGTGGAAGCAAATGCGTACGAAGCCCCCGCGCGCGCGTATTGAGATCGCCCAAGTACTTGGGCATCACTAGAGCTCCTGCAGTCGCGCATCGATTTCGATCGCCAGCGACGAAACGGAGCGGGCAATCCGCGTGTCGAGTTGGCCGTCCACGACGACCGACCCTCCGGCACCCACGACGATGAACCCCGTGCCCATCTCCTCGTTCGGTTCCACCCGTACGCGCGGCGTATCGGAGAGCGCCTTTCGGACAGCCGGCTCGAGCGCCGGGGAACAGCGCACCACGGCATCGTCGCGGTCGACGAATGTCAATGCCTCGGAAAGCTCGGTGCCGAGACCCCGGAGGTAACGCTCTTCCATCGAAGCAGCTGGAAGAAGGGCCCTTACCCGCTCCAGCACGCGATCGACGACCTGTGTCCGCGCCATGAGCACGGCGCGCATGGCGGCGTGCCGTTCGTTGGCGACCGCACGGCGAGCGTCCGCCCCGTACTCCGCCTCTTTGAGCTCCTCGAGTGCCCTTCTCCTGCGCTCGATGGCCCGTTCCGAATGGGACGCCACTCGTTCGGAGTCACTTCGCGCCGCGTCCAAAATGGATTCGGCCGTTGCGTTCGCAGCGCGCCGCAATTGGGTATCGAGGTCGGAACCGGCCATAGTCGTTTCAGCCTCCTCCCTGCATGAGGATTAAGAACGCGATCACGAATCCGAGAATTGCGAGCGTCTCCGGAATGGCGATCAACAGCACGACCGTAACGGTGAGCTCCGGCTTCTCAGCAAGCGCCGCCGCGGCCGCTGGGCCGATGCGGGATTGGGCCCAGCCTGTGGCGAGGGCTGGAATGCCCACCGCCAAAGCCGCACTCAGGTACAGGAAAACCATCTCTAACTCCATCTCACTCGCTCCTCTCATCGGAAGCGCTTTCGCGCGCGGACCAATGTCGAAAGGGTCGGTACTGCGCACCGCCCGGGCTGTAGAACTTTCCAAAGAACTCCAC
>JABDJF010000657.1 GCA_013002645.1 Myxococcales bacterium | reverse complement strand
GCAGGATTCCAGCGAGCCAGTTGCGTTTGGAGTCGAAGGCGAGGGCAGCCAAGAGCACCAGCGCGCACATCCAGAGCTCGGTGCTTCCCGAAATCCACGAAACCGCTTCGGCACGGCTTGGATGAAGCGCAAATACCGCAGCGCCGAGGCCGACGGCAAGCAAGCGATACATCGCTTCGCCGGGCGGGACGCGCCGCCGCAACCAGAAAAACGTGAGAACACAGCAAAGCAGATGAAGCGCCAGACTGACCGCGCGGTACCCCGAAGCGTGCGAACCGAATAGACGAAACTGAACGATGTAGGCAAACGTGACGAGCGGCCTGTAGAGGTGAATGTAAGTCTCGTTGGCTTGCGCGGCGTCGCTCGAAACGTTCCAGAAGTGGCTCGTCAGCGCCTCGCCGTAGCGCTCCGGCTGCTGAACGTTTTCGTTCGTGCGGATGAGGCCGTTGTCATCCCAGGTGAACTCATCGCTGAGCCCCGGGATGAAAACCAAGAGCGTGAGGAGAGCAAGAAGGATCGACGCAGCGCCCCACCAACGTTCCAAAGACACCAGGGCATCGTATCCCATGGTCCAGATTGACTAAGAAAAACCCGGCTTCCCGCGGCAGCGGCGCTCCTGCCGCCTCTTCGTGTGCTTTGGGGAGTCTGTGCTACAGAAGCCGCTTCATGTCTGAGTTACTTTCCCTAGAGCAGGCCCCTGCGGGTCTCGGCGCCACCTTGCGCAGCGCCGGTTTTGAGAGCTTCACCGCCATTCAACAGGCGATTTTGGACCCCGCGTTGGCGGGCCGCGACTTGCGAATTTCGTCCCAGACGGGGTCGGGAAAAACGGTGGCCCTGGGGCTGCTCCTCGCCCCCTCCGTCGCGATCGCCGCTGCCGTTGCGCAACCAAAGAAATCTCGCAAGTTCGCCCCTGCCGCACCGATGGCGCTGCTCATCGCTCCGACTCGCGAGCTTGCCGGCCAGCTGGGGCGAGAGCTCCGCTGGCTCTACCAACCGCTCGGGGCCCGTGTTCTCGTGGTGACCGGCGGCACGAGCGTGATGCAGGAGCGCGACCAGCTTTCCGCCCTTCCCCAGGTGGTCATTGGTACCCCTGGCCGTCTGCTCGATCACCTGAAGGCCGGCGCCCTCAGCCTCGAGCGGATCGAGGCCATCGCGCTCGACGAAGCCGATGAGATGCTCGATATGAATTTCGAGGAAGAGCTCGACGGCATCCTCGGCTTCGCACCGAAGGCGCGTCGCACCCACCTGGTCTCGGCGACGTTTCCACGCGAAGTCGTGCGGCTCGCCGATCGACTCCAGCAAGACGCTGTCTCGGTTCAAGGGACGGCTCTCGGCAAGGCGAACGCCGACATCGAGCATCTCGTGATGCACGTCCGCCAAGCCGATCGATTCAATGCAGCGATCAACGTCTTGCTTCGCTACCCGGAAGACAAGACCTTGCTCTTCGTAAGAACGCGGACGGAAACGGTCCGACTTGCCGATGAGCTTTGCGCTGCCGGCCTCGCCGCACGTGCGCTCAACGGCGAGATGACCCAACGCGAGCGAACCGCGACGTTCACTCAGTTTCGAAACGGCACCATTCGCTACCTCGTCGCGACCGACGTCGCGGCGCGCGGCCTCGACGTGCAGGACATCGGCCGGGTCATTCAAGTGGATCTGCCCGATAACGCGGATGTATTCACGCACCGGAGCGGACGCACGGGGCGGGCCGGACGGCACGGCACCAACGTGCTCTTCGCGGCCGCGCGAGCAGAACGTCGAGTCAAGAGCACGCTGCGTGCCGCGCGCGTGGACGCGCGTCTGGTCCCCATTCCGACGCCGGAGGAGATTTTTGCGGCCGCCGACGAGCGGACTGGCGAAAGCTTCCTTCGGGACCTCGCCAACCAGGCCGATGAACCGAATAGCCAGACGAAGGCTCTCGCCGAGCGCCTGCTGGCAAAGCACTCACCCGCAGAGCTCGTGGCCTGCCTCCTGAAACGGGAAACGGAGCGCAGCCAGGGCACCCCGAAGCGCGTCCGAGACGATGCGAAGCACGCGCGCCACGAGCGGAGCCCTCGAAAGGTTGGTCCAAAGGGGCAATCTCGGCAGCGGCCGCAGGGCGATTTCGTCACCTATCAAATCAGTTGGGGCGGACAGGCGGGCGCCGATACGAGGAAGCTTCTCGCGATGATCTGCCGGCGAGGCAACGTATCGAGCGAGGTGGTTGGCGCCATTCGAGTCTCCCCGAAGAGCTCGACTGTGGACATTTCGGCGAGCGCAGCACAGCGCTTCGAGAGCGCAGTTGCCCGACCGGACAAGCGAAACCCGCGCGCGCACTTCCGACGGTGGGATCCAAGCGCGAAGACGAAACCAGGCGCGAAGGCCAAACGCCCGCGGCACCGTTCCGACAGCGCCCGTTGCGCCTGAGCACCCACGGCGCCGAGACGCCGGTCAGGCCGCTCCAGACCCGAACGGATTGGGCTTCCACATGCGAACGCCGAGCAGGAATGGAACGACCCAGTACGGCCCGTTGAAGGCCCAGAAGACGGCTGGGTTACCCGGTGGTGGCCCGATCCAGTATTCGTAGATCAGAAATTCGGTGCAACCGTGCAGCATCGCGCCGACGTAAACGAGCGCCATCGGCCGGATCCAGTTCTTCCCCTTGATGAACGCGTATACGAGCACGAGATAGAACGGCCCGAAGATCATGCCAGATATACCTGTGTTGACCCGAACGAACTTGTGATTGCCTTCGAAAAAACGGTCCTGCGCTAAGTCGCCGTACCATCGGTTAGCGGCTGGCCAGAATCCCTCCCCCTCGAGGAGCCCAAGGGCATGCCAGGAGTCAGAGAAGAAGGACGAAAACGCGAAGAACGAGAAACACGCCACGAAGAAGATGTCTTTCCTGCGTAGGCTCAGCGGGACGCCGGTACCTGATTCACTCATTTCAACTCCGGGTGGGGGTCGCTGTCGATTTCTGGTTACCGCAGGATCGTGCCTTCGCGGCCGTGTGAAGCTCCTCGAACTGCTCGCCGATGCTCTCGACGATGCTGTGAACGTCTGGCAGCGCGTCCCAATCCGAATTGAAGCCCCAGAAAACCTTGCCCGCGTAGCTGAGCACGGCCAGCGCGAGCGCCTGATTCGGAAAGAGCGGCATCATTGGATAGATCGCCTGCATCTCGGAGCCCAGAAAGTAGAGCGGCATCGATGGACCAGGGACGTTGGTGACGACGACATTGAACGGTCGATTTCTAGTGGCCGAGCGGCTCAGCTGGGCGAAGAAACGACCACCGATGCGATCGGCAAGACCCTCGAGCCAAGACACTCCCAGCGCTTGCTTGCTGTGCTTGAGCGCTCGAGTGATCTCAATGACGCGTTCGAGTCGCAGAGCAGGGTCACGTTCACCGACGGGAAGCTGGGCCATGATCATCGCCACGCGATTGCCGAGGCTTTTCTCTTTGTCTTTGCGAACGCTGACCGGAATCAGTGTTCGAAAGTCGATCTCGTCGGTGGTGGTTTCGTGCTCGCGGAGGTACCGGCCGAACGAGCCAGCAGCCGTGGTCAACACGACGTCGTTGATCGTCCCGCCGAGCCCTGACCTCACCTCTTTGATCTCGCCCATCGAGACTTCGGTCCAGTCGAATCGGCGATGCGGGCCAACATTGTCGGGATTGAACGGCGTCTTGGAGGCGGCCCGCCAGCCCAACTTCGAAGCCTCGACCAGACCTTGGACGACGTCGCGGGCCTCCTGAAATGCCGCGCTCGGCTGCCGTAGCGGCGCGAGCAGCTCGAAAGGCGCCTGGATGCGGCGAACCAACTCGGTGGCGACGAGCTCCGTACGGTCGGGCGCCGGACGTGGCTTCCAAGGTTTGGGCCGACCCTTTCGCTCGAACGGACGTCGGCCCAGAAGCGTCTGGATGATGCTCATGCCCGAGATGCCATCGGCCATGCAGTGATGGATCTTGATGACGAGTGCGAATCTGTCGTTCTCGAGGCCGTCGACGACCCAGGCTTCCCAAGGCGGCTTGTCGATGTCCAACGGAAGCTCCAACAAATACCCGCAGACGCGCTTGAGGACGCGATCATCGGCCGGCTGAGGGAGCGCGATTTGCCGAACGTGATACCGGACGTTGAAGCTCGCATCGTCGACCCAAACCGGATGGTCGAAGAGGGGAATCTTGACGAGGCGTTGGCGATAGCGGGGAACGCGGTCGAAGCACCACTCGTAGTTGAGAAGGATCTTCTCGAAATCGAGACCGCCGCCCTCGGTCCGTAGAGGCCCCGCGTCGAAGATCATGACCGCTGCTTCATGCCAGTGCGTGTTCTGCTCCTCGAAGCCGAGGAAGGAAGCATCCAAAGCGGACAGGCGTTCGTAGAAGGTGTGCGACATCGAATGGGGCGCGGCTCTCCAGCTCTTCTACCCTTGGAAGGCTTTCACCGACAACCCCCTTTTTCGATTCGCGCCCAGCACTTTGCGTCGAAATTCCCGGATCACCGGAATTGGGTCGAGCCAAGCCGACGCATCGGCACGATCGTTGTCGTGCTCACACAGTTCTCCAGCAAAACCTTCGGGGATTTGACTGAAGTGCTCCGACGCGTCGGCGTTCTCATCAAAGTAGTGATACTCGAAGCCCGGCACGAACAAGTCTTCATCCGCAACGACATCGACGGTGCGAACGCCGAACGAAGAGAGCTCCGTCGTGGTGGCCTGGGGCGGAATGATCCACACGTGATTGGGGCCCGCCAAGAACAAGTACTGCACCTTTCGGTTGCGCGAGAGGATGCGAAACCTCTGGAGCTTTCCCCCGTACATCGCGCTTCTCAGCTCGCTGACCTCCACGATTCCCTTTGCGAAGTCGGGCTCGAAGCCTGCCACGATCTGGAGCGAAGTCGGGTCATTCTTGCGCGTGAACCGGGCGATGCTGCGGCCGCCGTTGATCAGGTTGCGGGGATCGGACGCGGCCTTCCGTCTTGGCTCGGTGAAGTCTCGATAAGGTGCAGTGCGCGAAGCCGGCGCGCTCCGGAGCAGAAGGTAGAGCGCCTCTTCGTCGTTCAGGGCGTGCCGCGTCTTTCGGTTGAGCGTTTCGAGCGCGGTCTGCATTTCAAAAGGCAGATCCGTGGTCGACTCGACGCACTCCGTAACTTCATAGCCCCCGCGCGCCAACACTTTGACGTCGCCTTTGCCAATCCAAAAATCACCGTCCGTCGCGATCACATGCGAGGCGGCACGCCAGATGAGCGACAGGTCTTTGTAGAAGATGCGGGGATGGATCTCCGTTCGTCCCGTCCTCGGGTGACGCTGGACGACGTAGGCGACGAAGAAGCGCAGTGCCGGATTTTGCCGCACGTTGGTGAGAAAGAACCGACTATCGAAAAGCGAGATTTCGTACTTGGGCGTGTACCCGGACGATAGGAGCCCGATCGGGTCGTCTTTAGCTTCGCCCGCCGGACGTAGCTTGGCGCCTGAATCGAGGAGCTCGTGGAATTCCCGCGCGACACGGCGAGGGGTCCGATCGACCGGTGTGACGCTTGGCACGATACGAGTGGGGATGGCTGCAGTCATGGCTGGTAGCGGAGTAGCTCACTCACCGAGCGGAGACCAGGAATACCAACCGTTTCGGTCAAACAGCGTTCGCCTCGTGATAGGCTCGCGCGCAAGCCGGTGACGGCCCAAGATACCCCAACATGAACACGACCTATCCGATGTCGCGCTGGCTTGCTCGCTTCCTCCTTTCGCTGTGCCTCTTAATCGCGAGCTGCGGCGGTGATGGCTGCGGCTCCGGGGCCTGCAGCAGCACCGGCGGACCCACCGACATCCAGCTGGAAGTCGAGGACTTCATCGCCGGTCTCGAGAAGCCGTGGGACATCGCCTGGCTTCCCGACGGGACTGTCCTGGTAACTGAGCGGCCTGGCCGGCTAAACGTCTACGTCGATGGTGTCAGCGCCGCGCCGTTCGTCGTCGCACCTGCCGATGTGGTGCCCAGGGGCGAAGGCGGGATGATGGGCCTCGAAGTCGACCCGGACTTCGCCAGCAACGGATACGTCTACATTTGCACCACGTCGAACGCGGGCGGCGACAACGACGTACGCTTGCTGCGGCTGACGCTGCGCACCACCGACGGAGGCGCGGTGCTTGCACGCGAGGACATCGTGACGGGAATGCCCTACAGCACGGGCAGGCATAGTGGCTGCCGGCCGCGATTCGGGCCCGATGGATGGCTCTGGGTCGGCACCGGCGATGCGGCCATCGGCACCAAACCGCAGGACGACGACTCCCTCGGTGGCAAAGTTTTGCGAATCGGTCGCGACGGCGCCGCGGCTACCGGCAACGCCGGCGGTTTTCGATGGTTCTCGAACGGGCATCGCAACATCCAAGGCATGGCGTTTCGATCCGATGGAATCGGAATATCCGCCGAGCACGGTCCATCGATCGACGACGAGATCAATCTGCTCGTGCGCGGCAACTTCGGCTGGGATCCGGTGCCCGGCTACAACGAGTCGGTCCCGATGACCGATCTCGAGAAGTTCCCAGATGCGGTACCGGCCGTCTGGTCGAGCGGCTCGCCCACGCTCGCGCTCGCGGGCGCAACGTTCCTCGAAGGCAGCGCCTGGGGCAATTGGAATGGGGCTCTTGCGGTGGCCACGTTGAGGGCCGAGCACCTTCACATCTACGCTATCGACTCTGAGGGCAAGGTGACCGGAGACGAGCGCGCCATCGAAAACCAAGGGCGCCTCCGCACGCCTCGGCAAGGCCCGGACGGCTTGCTCTACATCACCAACGACGGCGGGAGCGGTGACGGAAAAGTCTTGCGCGTGACACCGGTGCCCGCACCGGTCGCTGACGAACCGTGAGGGGCACGGAAGTTGCCCGCACCCAGCTACGTTCGTCTAGAGCCCTTGCGCTTCGCCCTCCGTGTGAACAGCTTGAACACCCGCTGGAACCTCGCCGCGTCTCCCGAGATGGGCTCACGCAGGTCTTTGCTGTCTCCCGATTCGGGGTAGAGCTGGTAGGCTGCGTTCAGGACTCGATCGATCGTGTTTGGGGCAACTCCGTACGCGAATTCAAAGAGGTTTCCGACCGTGGTCGCGACTCGCTTGGGCTGGTGGATGATACCGTCGACGATGAGGTCAGCGGCCTGCTCAGCGGTCCGCATCGGAAACGCATCGTAAATGGTGGTGGATGCCATCATGGGTGTCTTGACGAGCGGCATGTAGATGGTCGTCACCTTGACCCCGTCCTTCAGCGCCTCCACCGCGAGCACTCGGCTGAACGCGTCTAGCGCTGCCTTGCTGGCGATGTAAGCGCCGTAGCGCGGAACGTTCACCTGCACCCCGATGGTCGACACGTTGAGGATCTGCCCCTGCTTTTGCGCGCGCATCGCCGGAAGAAAGCCCATGATCAGGCGCACCGCACCGAGGAAGTTGAGCGCCAAGGTGCGCTCGAAGTCGTGGACTCGGTCGTATGAGCTCTGAACGCTTCGGCGAATCGACATGCCCGCGTTGTTGACGAGGATGTCGACATGGCCCTGCTCCTCGAGAACCGCCGCGATCAAACGCTGCGTGTCTTCGGCGTTCGACAGGTCGCCAGCGTAAACGAAGGCTATGCCGCCTCGTTTCTCGATGGCCTTCTTCATCTCCTCGAGCTTTTCAGCCGAGCGGGCGAGCAGAAGCACCTTGGCGCCGGCATCGCCCAAACGGTTGGCGAGCGCCTCACCGATCCCACTCGATGCGCCGGTGATCACGATCGCGCGGCCGGAGACTCGCTCGCGCAGCAGACCTTCGTTGGGGCTGGACACCTGCGAATCGTAGCCGACGAGATTCAATCTGCGTCGAAAAAGATGCGCGATCCCTCTACCCCGCGGCGATCACGGCATGCGGCGTTGTTCATCCGGCAGGTCGAGCGCAAGGGTGCCGCCCGGGTTGAGCACGTTCCGGGGATCGAAGTGACGCTTGAGCGCACGAAAGACCTCGAGCTCGTTGCTGCCGATCTGACCTTCGAGCCAGGGCGCGGTCATCTTCCCGATGCCGTGGTGGTGGCTCATCGTCGCGCCGGAGGCCTGAACGGCGTCGAGAATCCCGCGATGAAATTCCAGGAACTCCTGGTGACCCATCTTCGCGATGAAGATGAAGTATAGATTCGCGCCCTGCGGGTAGCAGTGTGACATGTGGGTCATGCAGACGGTTTGAGGCCGGCTCTTCACGTATGCCCGGACTTGCTCGTGCACTTTCGGTAGCTGGTCCCAGTTGGTGGCGCACTCGAGCGTGTCGATCAAAATGCCGTAATCCTGCAGGTCCTCGCGCATGTACGGATCGGCAAAGCGACCGTGTTCCCACTTCTTGGTGATGAATCCGGTGGTATACATCCCGCCGAGGGCTTTGCAGACCTTGCGAAGGCGGCGTTTGACCATTGCCGTGTAGGCGCGGTCTCCATCGACCGTCCCCAACATCAGGCAACGCTCGCCCTTTTTGAAACCGCGCAGGCTCACGAGCGTGTCGATCGGCGTGCCTTCGACCCCGTAGAGCTTGAAGGCGACGTCGGTCTCCTCCGGATCCGACAATCGAAAGACCGACGGAACACCAAACTCACCCTGCATGATCTCTCGTACCGCGGCCGTCCCGCTCTGCCAATCCGGAAAGATGAAGCTGAAGCGGCGCGTGTTCTCAGGCTGATAGCGAAAGACTTTCAAGGTCACCGCCACGAGGATTCCGTATGCCCCTTCGCTTCCGATCATGATCTGATCGAGGTTGGGTCCGGTCGAATACGCGGGGACATCGACGGTTCTGATCGTGCCAACCGGCGTGATGTACTCCTGACTCATCACCAGGTCTTCCGCCTTGCCGTAATATGTCGAATTCTGCCCGGCGCCGCGCGTCACCACCCAGC
>JABDJF010000124.1 GCA_013002645.1 Myxococcales bacterium | reverse complement strand
GTCCCTCGTGGACGTCGAGTTCGTCGAGAAGTTTGCCGAAGAGATTCCCCTTCACGCGCTCAAGCATGACCCCGCGCTCGAAGGCATGCGGGTCACGCAGAAGGGCTCACGCCTTTCGGTCCAGCCGGTCGAGAAGAAGCACTTCAAGCGTGTGCTGAAGATGGCTGGGGCGAGGATGAAGTTGCGCTAGGGCCGAAATCGGACCGGGATGGAGCTTCGCGCGCGCGTTTTCGCGGTGCAGCAGTTAACTATCTGGAATTACAGCTGTTCTAAGGGGCGAGCGTGTCCCTAGATCCAGCGGTCTTGGGCGGTTGCGGTGTGGGGGGTGAGGGTGAGGCGGACGTGGTGGCGTTGCTTTTGGCCGTTCTCTTTGCGGTGTCGTGGGACTTCGGCGGCGTTGACGTAGAGGACGCCGTCTTGGGTGATTTGCGCGGGACGGTGTTTCCCGGATTTCGTTTTGCGGTGCATGTGGCCGGCGACCGTCGCCAGCACGGTGCGGCCGCTGCTTTTGGCGTGCTGAACCGCTTCTTCGAGATCGCGATCGCCCCAGTCTTCTTCTTTCTTTCGAAAGTCACAGCCCCAGATCGAGTCCGCTCGGTCGCCCAAACCCGATGGGCCGTTGTGAGCGAGGAACAAGATCGGCGCGTCGTCGCAGCTGTCGACCAGACCCTTCAAGCGTGCGGCCGATGCGTCCATCGAATCGATACCGTACCGTTGTGCGAGATACCGAAGACAGGCGAGGCGCCTTCCGCCGATCGAATGAGGCCGACCCACCACGATGTTCAATGGCATGCCGGCCGGGGCGACGCGGCGCCGGCTGTACCCGAGTAGCTCGACGTCGCCCAGTGCGCGCCGCAGGCTTGCGCATCGACCGGCCTGACCTTGGCAAAACGCGTTTCGAAGACGGTGCGCGCGCGGTGCGATTTCCGCACCGAGTTGAAAGGCGTGGAGCCCGTCATGGTTGCCGGGGATGCACATCGCCGGCACGCGAAGCTTGCGAAGCAAACGCGCTACGCGCCGCCCTCGCAGCTGTGTGTAGCCCGCCAAATCGCCCACGAACAGCACGAGATCGTATCCGCCGCCGTTGAAGAACGCGACGTCGGCATCGTCCCAGAGGAGATGAACATCACCGATTACGGCGACCGTTGCCACTTGCGCGGGGTTCACGTCCATGGGACGAAAGTTAGCCGACCGAGCGCCGCGCGCGAGCGAGAAGGGACCTTTCGATGACAGCGCCTTCGCTCCTTGCCATTTTCGTCGGAGGTAAATCGCGCCGGATGGGAGAGCACAAAGGGCTCCTCTCGATCCCAGGCAGCTCGGAACCGATTGTCGAAGCACTGGTCCGGCGCGGTCGCGAGTCCGGTTTCGAGCCGGTGCTGGTCGGCGAAGCGACACCCTACGCGCGGCTCGCGGAGGGTGTGCTCCGACTCGACGACGACCCTCCGGGCGCCGGCCCTCTCGCCGGCCTTCACGCCGCTCTGCGCCACGCATTGAAGACCCATCGGTCACAGCTCGTCGCAATCGGTTGCGATATGCCCTTCGTCAGCGCCGAAGCCCTCGCAGCGGCTCGCGACCACCGAAGCCGCGCGATCGTGGTCGCGCCAAAGCGCGCGGCCGATGCGCCCTGGGAGCCCATGCTCGCTCGATACGACGCCGCACGTCTTGTCGACCCGCTCGCGGAGGCGATTTCGCGAGGCGAGACATCTTTCCAGAGACTCTTCGCTTCGATTGAAGTCGAGGCGCTGCCTCTGAGCGAGGCCGTTGAACGGGCGCTCGAGGACTGGGACCGCCCCGAAGACCTCGTCCGATAAGCCTCTGCGCGAGCTGGCTGCTAGGCTCTGGCGCGATGACCGACATCGCCCATGCGCTCCGCGACACGCTGCTCGCCCTCACTCGGATTCCAAGCCCCATCGGGGAGGAAGCGGAGCTCTGCGATCACGTCGAAGGTCGACTGACGAGGAGCTTGGGCGGCGAGGCGATCACACGTTTCCACGACAGCCTGATCGTGCACGCGGCAGCCCGGAATGACGCCCCGAAAATCGCGCTCGTCGGTCATCTGGACACGGTTCGAACCCAGCACGACGGCCCGCCGCGCATCGAGGGCAACCTTCTCTACGGCGCAGGCGCGGCCGACATGAAGTCCGGCTTGGCGATCATGATCGAGCTGGTCGAACGCCTCGATCTCGATGCGCTGCCCTGCGATCTCACTTTGATCTTCTACGAGCGCGAAGAAGGCCCGTTCGAGGAAAACCGGCTCGGTCCGATCCTAGACACGCACCCCGAGCTCCACGAGCTCGACCTGGCGATCTGCCTCGAGCCGAGCGACAACCAGATGCAGCTCGGCGCCATGGGCTCGATTCACGCGACGCTGACCTTCCTCGGACGGACTGCCCATAGCGCGCGGCCCTGGCAAGGAGACAATGCGCTCTACAAGGCCGCGAATTTCATCCGCGAGCTCGAGCAGCGGGAACCACACGACGTCGAGCTCGACGGCTACCTGTTCCGCGAGGTGATGACACCGACCATCGTTCACGGCGGCGGGCCGCGAAACGTCGTGCCCGGCCAGGCAGAGGTCAACGTCAACTATCGCTTCGCTCCGGGCCGAACGGCCGAGGAAGCTTACGCAGAGCTACGCGAGCTCGCGGGGGACCAATGCAAGATTCAGGCGACCGATCTATCGCCCGCAGGTCATCCGCACGCCGGCGATCGTTTCATCCAGCACCTGATGCGCTGCGGCGTGAACGGGGTTCGCAGCAAGCAGGCCTGGACGGACGTGGCGCGCTTCGACGCGATCGGCGTGCCTGGCGTCAATCTGGGTCCAGGCACCGCGGCGCAGGCCCATCAGCCGAATGAATACACGGAGCTGGACCACGTGTTCGACGGCTACGGGATCTTCGAACGCTTCTTCGCCAGGTCTGAAGACAACCCGCTCTACTGAGCGCGGGCTACGTCTTTTACTTTTTGCACTCGCCGAACGCCTTGAAGGCGCGTGCCGGCGAGACGGCGCGGACCAGAACCTCGGCCGTGCCCTGGGGCTCGACGACCACCGACTGCCGCGGGGAAGGATCGACGTCGGTCCAGACTTCGCATTGCAGCGTGATGTCGCAGCGATTGGTCACGATGACGATGTGCTTGTACGCCAGCGCGCCATAGCGAGCCTCGCCCCGAATGCTGTAGCAATTCTTCATCTCTCCGTCGCCATCCGCCAGACCTGGGGCCGGAAGGCTCATGGCCGCGGCGAAAACAATGAGGGCGGCAAACGAACTCGTGAAGACAGCTTTCATGGTGATTCCCATTGTCCGTGATTACAGACGCAACGCAAGTTGCGGGTATTCAAGCGGGGGGATATGTCGCTACGCCCGCCCGGTGTGGGG
>JABDJF010000627.1 GCA_013002645.1 Myxococcales bacterium | reverse complement strand
GCAGCTTGAGCCTGCCATCGGTCTTCTCTTGAAGCGTCTTGTTCCAAGCGTTGAGGATCTTCATCCACGATGAGCCGTCCGGAACGAGCGAGGCGATCCGAAGGGTGTAGGCTTCCTCTGCCTTGGTAGGCGTGGTGCTCCCTGGCAGCGCGAAGGCTGCGGCCAGAAGCAGAAAAATCGGTACAAAACGGCGCTTCATTCTCTAAAACCTTTCCCGTCGCGTGGGAGCCCGCCGAGAGTCACAAGTTCCCTCGCCGTCGTCAATACGAATGGCTTGCTTTCTCGAGCATGCTGGACAGCTCATCATCGAATAGCTCGACGAGTCGGCCCGGGGTTTTACTCACTGCCTCGGCAACCCTGACCCCAATGATCACCTTTACGGGCGAGCTATGCTATGTGCGGGTTCGATGGTCCGAGACATCATCGAAAACCGTGACAGCACCGCGCGCGACCACCTGGCCAACGAGCGAACGTTCCTCGCATGGGTGCGGACGGCGCTCGGTCTGGTTGGGCTGGGTGTTCTGCTCGAACGGTTGGGGGCTGGGAATGACCATGTCATCGCCATGGCAGCCGGCATCGGCTTCATCAGCTTTGGCGGGCTGACTTTGATATACGCGGTGAGCCGCTACTTGTGGGTTGCTAGGAACCTCGAGCGAGGGATGTTCCCAGTCGCGATTCGGGGCCCAATCGTGATCGCATTGGGGGCGCTGTTGGTTGCCGGCGGGGCGATGGTTTATGTGCTGCTGCTGCAATAGATGCCTTCAACCGCAGGGTCAGCGACTGAGTTGGCGTTCCTCCACCCAGGCGTAGAGCACCGGCACGACGATGAGCGTGAGTAGTATTGAACCCATTCCCCCTATCGACGGGAGGGCCATGGGCACCATCACGTCGGCGCCTCGGCCTTGTGATGTGATCACCGGGAGCAAGGCGAGCGCCGTGGTGGCGGTGGTCATCAAGCACGGACGGACTCTTCGTTGCCCGGCTTCAACCGCTCGTTCTCGGACTTCGTCGACGGTGTGGGGCGGCTCCGCACGGAACCGTTGAGACAAGTACGTCGCCATCACTACACCCGTGTCGGTTGCAATTCCAAGGAGCGCAATGACCCCAACCCAGACGGCGACCGAGATATTGACGGTGCCGATGTGAAAGAGGTGTTGCATGTCGGTGCCAAGGATCTCGAAATCGAGGAACCAGGGGCGGCCGTAGAGCCAGATGAGAATGAATCCTCCCGCTACGCAGAGGACCACGCCGGAGTAGATGATCAGCGTCGTCACGACACGGCGAAACTGCAGGTAGAGGAGTAAGAACACGAGAGTGAGGGCCACGGGGATCAGCAGAACCAAGCGCTGCTCGCTTCGAACCTGATTCTCATAGCTGCCCGCGAAGCGATAACTGACGCCCTCCGGCACCTCGAGCTCGCCGCTTGCGATCTTTCCGAAGAGAAAACTCCGTGCTTCTTCAACGACGTCGACCTCGGACAGCTCCGGAAGCTTGTCGAAGAGCACGTAACTCGTGAGAAAAGTATCCTCCGACTTGATGACCTGCGGTCCTTTCACGTATCGAATCTCAGCGAGCTGCTCCAGAGGGATTTGCTCACCAGCCGGCGCGGAGACCAGCACGCGGCCGAGCGCCTCGATGCTGTCCCGCTCTTCGCGCATGTAGCGCGCGCGAACCGGGTACCGCTCTCGGCCTTCGACCGTTCGTGTGAGCATCTTGCCGCCAAGGGCTACTTGAATCACGTCCTGCACCCGGCCGATCGTCAGTCCGTATCGTCCGATCGCCTCACGATTGATGTCGATCTCGATGTACGGCTTCCCGACCACTCTGTCTGCGAAAACCGTTTCAGGGCGGATCGCCGGGATGTCCCGGAGCAGCGCTTCGAGCTCCATTCCGAAAGCCTCAATCGTTTCGAGATCAGGGCCGTAGACTTTGATGCCCATCGGCGCGCGCATTCCGCTCTGGAGCATGATGATGCGCGTGTTGATCGGCATGAGCATCGGCGCGCTGGTCAATCCAGGCGCATTGGCGGCTTTCACGATCTCGTCCCAGATGTCCTGGGGCGAGCGAATGTGCTCTCGCCAGTAGCGCACGCGATCGCCGTCTGCATCGACACCGAACTCTGGTTTGTACGTCACCAAGGTCTCGAACATGGAGACCGGGGCAGGGTCGAGCGGGCTTTCCGCACGTCCAAGCTTGCCCACCGCTCGGTCGACCTCCGGGATCGCCTGGATTGCCGCGTCCATCGTGTGCAGCATGTCGAGCGCCTGCCCGAATGATGCGTGCGGCATCGTCGTTGGCATATAGAGGAACGACCCTTCGTCGAACGGTGGCATGAACTCGCGACCCAGGCTCGACCACGCGCCCACGCCGCCTGCGAGGATCCCCACGGGAAGTAGTAGAGCCAAAGCCTTGTGTTTCAGTGACCAACGCAGGACGGGAACATACGCGCGTTGAAACGCGAAGAACGCCAGGAGCAGTACCCCGATCGTCACCGCGACGAACAGGAAGTTGGTGATGAAATGGTGTCCGGGTCCGAGCGGGAGCCAGTCCCGGGTGAGAAGCAAGCTGATACCAACCACGATGAGGATGAGCCAGGCATTCGTCGAGGAGGGTCTGGCTTCACTCGGTCGCCGTCGAATCAGCAGGTGTGCGAACGCGGGCAGTGCGATCATCGACACCAGCAGTGCGGCGAGAATCGCGAATGATTTGGTGTATGCGACTGGTCGAAATAGCTTCCCTTCGGCAGCCGTCAGCGCGAACACGGGCAGGAAGCTGACGACCGTCGTAAGCGCCGAGGTCACCACTGCGGGCGCAACCTCGGCGGCCGCATGCGCGATGACTCGCGCACGGCTTTGGTTCGCAGGCGGGTTGGCGAGGTGTTGGACGATGTTCTCGGCAAAGACGATGCCCATGTCGACCATCGTCCCGATCGCGATCGCGATGCCAGCGAGGGCCATGATGTTGGCGTCGACGCCGGTTGCTTTCATCGCGATGAACGCGGCCAGGACGGCTAGCGGGAGCACTGCCGAGATCAGGAGAGAGGTCCTGAGGTTGCGCAACATCACGAGCACGATGATGATGGTGATGAGAATCTGTTGAAAGAGCGCCGTCGAGAGAGTGTCCAAGGTCTCGTGAATCAGTGTCGTACGGTCGTAAAACGGATTGATCGTGACCCGACTCGTCGTTCCGTCGGCTAGCGTTCGGCTGGGCAGACCCGGTGCAATCTCCGCGATCTTGGCCTTGACTCGCTGAATCACTTCGAGGGGGTTCTCGCCGTAGCGGACTACCACGACTCCGCCGACCGCTTCGGCACCGGCGTCGTCGAGCGCGCCCCGACGTTGAGCCGGCCCTAGCGTGACGCGCGCGACGTCGCCAATCCGAATGGGGGGGTGCTTGCGCGTCGCGATGACGGTTTGCTCGAGGTCCCCCACGGAGCGAATGAACCCCAGGCCTCGAACCAGGTACTCAGCTCGGTTGATCTCCAGCGTTCGGGCGCCGACGTCCAAGTTCGACTCGCGGATCGCTCGAGCGATCTGCTCGATGGTTACCCCGCTTGCAAGCATGGCCTTCGGGTCGACGTCGACCTGGTATTCGCGGACGTAGCCTCCGATCGAGGCCACCTCGGAAACGCCCGGGACGGATTGCAGCGCGAAGCGCACCACCCAGTCCTGCGTCGACCTCAACTCGTGCAGATCCCATCCGCCAAGGAGCGCGCCTTGCGGCCCGCGCCCCTCCAGGGTGTACCAAAACACCTGCCCCAAGGCGGTCGCATCTGGTCCCAGAGCCGGGGCTACGCCATCGGGGAGGGTGCCGGCGGGAAGTGACGCGAGCTTTTCGAGAACCCGTGAGCGCGACCAGTAAAACTCCACGCCCTCTTCGAAAATCACGTAGATCGTCGAGAAGCCGAACATCGAGGAGCTTCGTACCGTGCGAACGCCTGGGATTCCGAGGAGCGCAGTCGTGAGCGGATAGCTGATCTGATCTTCGACGTCGCGCGGTGACCGGCCCGACCAGTTCGTGAACACGATCTGCTGATTCTCTCCGATGTCCGGGATCGCGTCGACCGGGACGCGGTCGCGCGGGAGCTCAACGAGATCCCAATCGAAAGGAGACACGTAAACTCCGCCGGCGATCACACCGGCGATGAGGACGAGGACTATCAGCTTGTTGTCGATGAAGACGCGGAGAAACTCCTCCCATCTAGGCGACACGGTCTTGCGCGGGCTCGGCTTTTCGCTGGAAGTCAATGTTGATGCCCCGGCATCTGCTGTTGATGGTTGCCAGCTGGGGTTGGATTTTCTTCGTCGCCGGGTAGGTTCATCATCGAGGCGCCTCCGCGGATCTGTAGGTCCGCATCGATGGCGAACGCGCCGTGTACGACGACCCGCTCACCTTCCGCCAGACCCGCGAGTACCGGGTACAGGTCACCCATGCGCGATCCGAGCGTGACCACCCTTGCTTCGTAGGTCGGCTCCTCTGCGTCTTCGAGCTCGACATAGACGACAGACCGGCGCCCGGTGAAGAGCGGTGCCGTTGCTGGAATCACGACGGGGGCTTCGGTCACGTTCGCCGTGCCGGCACTTTGCACGCTGGCTTCGACGAACATGCCTGGTCGGAGCCGACGATCCTGGTTCTTGACTTCGATGCGCACGCGGGCGGTCCTCGTCTTCGGGTCGAGGACGGGGTCGACGAACGTGACCCGTCCCTCGAACTCCTCACCGGGCAGCGCTTCGACGCGAAGTCGCACATCTTGGCCGGTTTGGAGCGCAGAAAGGTCGCTCTCATAGGCATCCAGCTGCACCCAGAGGGTCGATAGATCCGCCACACGGTACAATCCGGTGCCCGTTTCGACGTAACTGCCCTGTGTGGCGAGACGTTCGATGACCGTTCCGCCGAATGGCGTGCGAATTCGCGCGCGCTCCGACGGCTTGCTGGCGCGTTCCATCGCTCGGAGCTCGCCGTCCGGAACTCCGAGCAAGTGCAGACGATCGCGGGCTGCGTTCAATGCTGCTTCGGCCGCGACCCGGGAGCTCGGGGTCGCTCCGTCTTGCAGGCGTTCGAGTTGCTGCTTCGCCTGAATCAAATCCTGGTGCGCGCTGTAAACTTCCGGGCTGTAGAGTGTCGCGATCACTTGGCCGCGCCGGACGCGCTCGCCGGTGGTGCTGACGTGGAGCCGGTCGATGCGCCCGCCGACCCAGGCGGTGACCGTTCGGAGGCTTCTTTCATCGTAGTCGACGCGTCCAAGTAGCCGGCGCTCCACGCGTCCCGAACCCAAGCGCTGTGCTTTGGCCGTCCGAATTCGGGCGAGAACCTTCGCGCGTTCCGAGAGTGACACGCGCCTCGCTTCTCCCTCCGAGCTCGCGCTCCCTCCAACCGGGATCAGGTCCATACCGCAAATCGGGCACTGCCCGGGTTCGGTTTGGCGGATCTGCGGGTGCATGGCGCACGTCCAAATCGATTCGTTCGCCTCATGCGTGCGTTCTTCGTCGCCAGTCGATGGCGCTTCGGATTCACTTGCCAGTTGGCCGCCTACGAAAAACGCCGCGACCGCAACGATCGGTAGCGCGATCCAAGAAGCGTTCTTACGTAGCCAGGTTTGGGTGCTTGGGTTCATGGCTGCTCTCCCGTTTCGGTCGGCGTGACTGGGCGTCCAACCACCGCCTCGAGCACCGCCCAGGCCCGAGCATGGTGGGTG
>JABDJF010000336.1 GCA_013002645.1 Myxococcales bacterium | reverse complement strand
GTTCTTGGCCGCCCAAATCGACTCTCCGGGGGCGGTGGTCGCGAACCCGCCCCGCAAAGGGCTCGGCCTGGCGGTGGCCGCGGAGCTGCTTGGGCTGCGTCCTGCGCGTATTCATGTGATGGCCTGTGGACCCGCTGGGCTCGCCAGGGACATTGGAGCGCTTTCGGAGGGCTACCGGCTCGAGAGCTTGCGCGCCTACGATACCTTGCCGCAGACGCCGCATCTGGAGTTGATCGCGAAACTGGTTCGAATCTAGGCCGTGGTAAGATGCTGACTCGATGGAGCAGCAAGGAGTCATCATCCATGGCAAGCGCCTGACCTATCGACTTGCTGGCAAAGGCCCGCTGGTGCTTCTGATTCACGGCATGGCCGGCAGCGCAACGACCTGGAAGCAGGTCATGCCCCCGCTGAGCGAGCGCTTCACCGTTTTGGCCCCGGACCTCTTTGGGCATGGGGAGTCGGACAAGACGAAGGGCGACTACTCGCTTGGCGCAATGGCGTCCGTTTTGCGCGACTTGATCGTTGCCCTGGGATACAAGCGCGCCACGGTCGTCGGCCAGTCGTACGGCGGAGGAATAGCGATGCAGCTCGCGTATCAGTACCCAGAGCGCTGCGAGCGATTGGTGCTCGTCAACGCGGGGGGGCTCGGCACCGAGGTCAACCCCCTCCTCCGGATGCTCACACTTCCGGGGTCAGAAGCGGTATTGCTGGTGGCTTGCGCACCAGCCGTCCGGCGCACCGTCGAGACGCTCGGCCGGGTCGCACTCCGAAAAAAGCTCCAGAGCGCGACCGTAATTCCCGAGCTGTGGAGGAGCTACTCCTCGCTCGGGGATGTTGAAGCGCGTCGCGCATTCCTGCGCACTCTACGCGCGGTCATTGACCCACGTGGCCAGGCGGTGAGCGCAAGCGACAAGCTATACCTGTCTGCCGGGATGCCCACGCTCATCATTTGGGGCGAGGATGATCGGGTTATTCCGGTTGGACACGGGTATGACGCACACGCGGCAATCGCGGGGAGTTGGCTCGAAATCATCGAAGGCGTGGGGCACTATCCGCATTGCGAAGCGCCCGATCGTTTCGTCACGGCGCTCACCGAATTCATCGAATCGACTCGGCCGGCTCGCATCAAGGTGTCGCAGAAGCGGATTCTTCGGCCGCCCTCTGCGACTGGGTCCGAATCGGACTAAGGCCGGAGCGGCGGCGGCTAGGGTTGGGCGGCAAGATTTCGACTTCGAAGTTGTCGGCCGCAGAGACGGGCTCGGGCACGTTTTTACTTTGTGGGACTCGCTGGTAAACTGGACCTTCGTGTCTGAGGACTGTGCGCTCACAGCGACCATGCACGCGGCGGCACCCGCGGCGCTTCAGGCAGTGGAGCGGGCGTTCGCGAAAGCGCACGTGTTTTTGACGGAAGCCCATCAGCTCGGCGGACTGGCCTTGGTGGTTCACTGGGACATGGAGGACGACCACCGCCAGCTTCTAGTCGATGCGCTGCTCGAGGAGTCGATCGACCTCGATGAGAGCGCTTTCGAGACGCTGCAAGGGCCGTGGGAAGGGGTGTTGACCGGCTCGCTCCACGTGACCCTCGAACACGAAGGCAGAGACAGCAAGGTGCCGGTGCCAGCGGTTCCTGGCTGAGCCCGTTGGCAGCTCACTTGATGAAGAGCATCTCCCGGTACTTGGGAAGCGGCCAGTACTCGTCGGCGACCTGAGTTTCGAGGGCGTCGGCGTGGGCCCGGACCCGGTCCATCAGCTCGCGTAGCGTTCCTGCACAGTACTTCATGTGGGCTTCGATCGAATCGAAGTGATGGTTCGCCAAGGCCTCCTCGAGTGAGCTGACGGCTGACATCATCGCGTTGGTCTCGTGGGCAATCCGTTTCACGGCCGCGGATTCGAACTCGACGCCCAACGCCGAGGCGCTGTTGAGCGTGGCGGCGAGGCTCGAGACGTACGACATGGTGGCCGGGTACAGGACGGTCTTGGCAAGCTCGACGACCAACTTGGCCTCGACGCCAATCGAGAGGATGTATTGCTCGGCGTAGACCTCGTATCGGCTTTCGAGCTCGACAGGCGATAGAACACCGGTGCGTTGGAAAAGTTCGACCACCGATTCGTCTCTCAGAATCGGCAGGGCATCGGCTGTAGTCGGGATGTTCTTCAGGCCGCGCTCTTCGACCGCGGCGACGTGCCACTCGTGCGCGTAGCCATCGCCACCGAAGACCACGTTGCCATGCAGCTGCATGAGCTCCTGAAGCACGGCGGCGACCGCGGCCGGCTGTTTCTTTCCGCTCGACAACTCTGCTTCCAGCTTCTCGGCGATCCATTCGAGGGAGTCGGCGAGGATCGTGTTCATCGCGACGAGCGGGCCGGAAACCGACTGCGAAGAACCGACGGCGCGGAACTCGAAACGGTTGCCGGTGAAGGCGAAGGGTGAGGTGCGGTTTCGGTCACCCGGATCACGCTTGAACGGGAGGATCTGCGAGAGCCCGAGATCCATCAAGCCACCATCGTTCGTGACCGATGCCTTGCCGTCCTTGATGTCGTTGAAGACGCCTTCGAGCTGGTCGCCCAGATAGACCGACAAGATCGCAGGGGGCGCCTCGTTGGCTCCGAGTCGATGATCGTTTCCAGCAGTCGCGATGACGGCGCGCAAGAGCGGACCGTACAAATGGACGCCTCGGATGACCGCGCCGCAGAAGAGTAAGAAGTTGAGGTTGTCGTGTGGTGTGTTTCCCGGGTCGAGGAGGTTTCCCTGCGTCGAGTTCCCGATCGACCAGTTCACGTGCTTGCCCGAGCCGTTGATGCCGGCGAAGGGCTTCTCGTGGAGGAGGCATACGAAGCCATGCTCGAGCGCCGTGCTCTTCATGGTCGTCATCATGAGCTGCTGGTGATCGGCGGCCACGTTTGCCGATTCGAAGTAGGGCGCGATCTCGAACTGCCCCGGCGCGACCTCGTTGTGGTGGGTCTTCGCGGGGATGCCGAGCTTGAAGAGCTTGTCTTCAAAGGCCTGCATGAACACCTGGACGCGCCCGGGGATGGCACCGAAGTAGTGATCGTCGAACTCCTGGCCCTTGGGCGACGGTGCGCCAAAGAGGGTCCGCCCGGCGAGGAGCAGGTCGGGCCGACTGTTCGCAAAGTGCGAGTCGATCAAGAAGTACTCTTGCTCGGCGCCACAACTCGAGTTGAGTGGCGCGATCTCAGTCTCCCCCATCAATTTCAAGACCTTCTGCGCCGCTTTGTCCATTGCCGCGTTCGAACGGAGAAGCGGGATCTTCTTGTCGAGGGCCTCGCCCGTCCAGGACATGAAGACGCTCGGAATCATCAGGGTCGCGCCGTTTTGCGTGTTCATCACATAGACCGGGCTCGTCGGGTCCCACGCGGTGTAGCCCCGCGCTGCGGCGGTCATGCGAAGGCTGCCATTTGGAAAAGAGGAACCGTCCGGTTCACCTTTGATGAGGAGACTTCCGGTGAACTCGGTGATCGCATTGCCGTCAGCGTTGGTCACGATGAAGCCATCGTGCTTTTCCGCCGTGATATTCGTCATTGGGAAGAAGATGTGGGAGAAGAACTTCACCCCCTTCCCGAGGGCCCAATCCTTCATCGCAGCGGCCACGACATCAGCCGTCGAAGGGTCGAGCGGCGCCCCCGTCTGCACCGTCTTCTTCATCTCCTTGAAGGCACTCTTCGAAAGAGCTTCCTCCATGGTCGCGAGATTGAAGACATCGCTGGCCCAGATCTCGCTCAGAGGCTTCGGCGCAGGCCCGGTCGGGACTTCGCCCCGATTGGTGACTTCGTTGATCGCTTGTAGACGAATTTCATTGCCGCTCATGACTGTTCCTCGCTTGGTGAAATCGCCGGATTGCTTTCCACTCGCCGAGCCTAGGACCGCAAGATTTCCGGGGCGTGGTCACTTCGTTTCCGTCGTGTGAATCCGGAGAGGAACCAGCTAGCTGTGGCGTCTTGCGCCTCGGTAGACGAGGGGGCGGCTAACCGCCGGCCGGAGGTTGGCGATGGCAAACGCCTCGCGAAGATTCGGAATGTCCTCCGCATGTCCCATGAAAAGAACACTGTCTTCCTCCGCGAACTTGAAGTGCTTCTCGGGGTTGCGGACTACGATCCCGCCTGCTCGTCGGACTGCAATGACCAGAAACCCCCCGTCCCCGCTCGATTCGAGCGCCCCGACCGTTCGGCCGATGAGAGAGGATTCGCCGTCGACCTCGAACTGCTCGATCTCGAGGCCGAGCACCCGTAGCTCCTGCTCGAGCCCCGACAGGTCTTGATCGGCAAAGAAGTCGACCATGGCGGGCCGCAGAATCATCTGCGCGACGCGTTCGCCCGAAAGCGCGGACGGGAGAACCACCTTGTCGGCCCCGGCCTGCATCATCTTGGAGTCCGAGGCCGGGTGCTCCGCCCTCGAGATGATTCGGAGGTCTGGGTTCAAGTTGCGTGCCGTCAGCGTGATGAAGACATTCAACGCGTCGTCCGCCAAGACGGTCGCCAACGCCCGGGCGCGCTGCACCCCTGCTTCGAGCAGCACATCGTCCGAAGTCGCATCGCCGGTCAGCGCATAGGCGCCATGCTCTACGGCGGTATTCACCTTTTCTGGATTGTTGTCGACAAAGACCACGATCGCGTCGGCAGCTTCGAGATCGGCCTTTAGGACGCGCCCGATTCGGCCGAGTCCGCAGACGATGACGTGGTCGCTCAGCTCTTCGATCGTCTTTTTCATTTTGCGGCTCCCTAGAAGTCGGTTGAGCTCCCCTTCGGCGATCAGTTGAAAGAAGCCGCCGAGGATGTAGATGAGCGACGAGCAACCGACGACTATGACGCCGATAGTGAGCCAACGGACCTCGCCCATGACCGGGCGTACTTCGCCGTACCCGACGCCGAAGATCGTAATCGTGACCATGTACACCGCGTCCGACAGGCTCCAGCCCATCAGCACGTAGCCAAACACAGCAGTCGCGCAGACCGCCCCAAGGACGACGAATCCTTGCGCGATCCTGCGGGGGGCTGGATCGAGGGCGCTCAACATCTCGGCCGAGTGTAGGAGGTCCGCGGCCCGCCGGGCGGCGATCGGGGACGCGGAGCCGCGCATTTTTCAGGATGGAAACTGGCCGGTTACGCGCGGTACACAAACCCGCCTTGTGAGTCGGCCATTGGGAAGGCGACGCCCTTACTGGACGGCGGCCTCGCACATGACTTCGTCGAAGGCCTCGCAGTCCAGGGCGCAGACTTGGAACTTACCTTCGCAGGTGCCTTCGTAGTAGCTCTGCAGGGGAGCCGAGTCATCGAGGACACGCTCGATGAAATCTTTGTAGGTGACGGTTCCGGCATCCGTCTCGATTTCCGTGCCGGACCAGGTGGCAGCCGATGGGTCCTCTTGGAACGCACCAATGAACTCGAGCTCGGAGCTGCCCACGTCTTCGAGACCGGTCACGGTGAGGCAGTGGCTGGTGTTCGTGTTTCGGTAGTAGGGCATGTAGTAGGCAAGGTTGTCGAGCTCGTCGAGACGCGCGCGTAGGGCTTCGAGATCCTCCGAGGCAAGGCGGTAGATCTCGGTTCGGCCGGCGCCCGTGTCGACGGAGGTCTCGGGGTTCGAGAAGATCGGAAAGGCGCTTTCGTAGGTGGCCACGGTGTAGTTGTAGTCACGCTCGAAGATGGAGACCGAGAGGCGATCGTTTGGGAAGGTCTCGGAAACCAGAGCGTTCACCTCACCGAAATCGGCCACGATCCGGTCTCCTCCCGTGGGCAAGGATTGAATCATCGTATCGATGCCCCAAATCGTGCTCACCGCAGAGAAAAGGCCCCCCTGGTTGCTCGGCTGTCCGCTGAGCAGGGTGGCAGGAACAATTGGACCACTGTCGGCGAGGAGATAGCTCTGGTCGACGCCATGGTGCGCCTTTCTGCTACGGGCTTGGTGCGGACCATAACGCGGTTGGCGCCCTCGGTCCCCATGTTTTCGGGGAATTTGGGCCCTCTCGGGTCAACCCACGCCAAGCGCGAAGCCCAGGCCGCGTCAGACCCCCGCCGCAGCCGCCGCGTAATGTTTCGCGGGCCCCAGGTGTAGACTCTGTGGGACCCGCGTGGCGACGTCGAAGAACGCACGGGACAGCCCGAAATGGAACAAGCCGAGTTGGAAACCGTACTCCGAGAAGCCCAGATGGGCAGCAGCAGCGCCTTTGGGCAGGTCTACGGTGAGTTTTCGACCCGCGTGTTTGGGCTTTGCCGCAAGATGCTCGGTTCACACGCCGCGGCTGAGGATGCGACCAGTGAGGTGTTCGAGCGGGCATATGAGGCGCTCGACCAATACGACGGGAATCGCCCCTTTGACCGCTGGATCCTCACCATCGCAAGCCGTCATTGCCTCAATCGCTTGCGTCGAGAGCGCCTCGAGAAGCGGCTGTTTCATGACGAGCCCGTCGAGGTGCCGGCCGTTGCGGCGTCGTCCTCGCCGCTCGTGGCGTTTGAGAACCGCGAGCAGCGACACACGCTGCTCGTGGCGATCGACGCCCTACCCGAGAACTACCGAGTGCCCCTGATCCTCAAATACTACGGTGACCTCTCCTACGACGAGATCGCCGTTCATCTCGGGACCACGCGCAACAACGTCGCTGTGCTGTTGCATCGAGCGAAGCGCGAGCTCCGTGTCAGCATCGGCGCCGTGGGAAAGGAAGAAGCATGAGTTGCCCCACCGAGCTCACGCTCTCGATCCACGCGGACGGCGAGCTGCCCGAGCACGAGACGCATCGCATCGTCGCTCACCTCAAAACCTGCGCGACCTGCAGGGCGTTGTTCACTGCGCTCGAGCAGGAGAACGCGTTGCTCATGGAGGTGCTGGGCGAGGAGGAATCGGTGGCCGTGAGTCTGCCGGCGGCTTCTTCGACTGCGGGTGCGTCGAGCTCAGGCAGTTCGGCGTCGAGCTGGGTATGGGGCGCCGTCGCGGCCGCGGCATTGGCGCCCGTCATGCTCGACTGGCTGTGGCAGGCCGCGCCGACCCTTCCGGTGGGCATCGCTTGGGTCAGCGACCTTGGCGGGTTCGGCGCGCTCTTTTCGATTTCGCGCGGTCTAGCGCCGCTCATTGTAGGAGGTCAGGAGATGTTGGTTTCTTCGTTTGGTTTTGTTGCAACGCTTTTTGTCGTCGTGGGGACGCTGGGCGTCGTCGCGCTTCGGCGCCCACTCGCGGGAGCAACCGCTGGCCTGGCCTTGGCACTGCTGGCCGGCCTCGCGCCGCCGAGTCTGGCCCTAGCGGCGGAAACGCGTTACGAAAAAGATGGCACCGTCAAGGTGGCAGAAGGCGAGTTCATCGACGACACCGTGTTTCTCGGTGGCAAGACCGCCATCGTGGCCGGCGTGGTGGACGGTGACGTCTTTGCAGCAGCCGAGCGGGTCGAGGTCACGGGGACCGTCCGCGGCAACGTCTACGGTGCCGGGGAAACGGTCACGATTGCCGGCGAGGTCAGCGGGAGCGTGCACGCCGCGGGCAAGAACGTCGAGGTGGACGCGAAGATCGGCGGCTCGGGCTTCTTGGCCGGCCGCAATGTCCTCGTGACGGAAGGCAGCGATCTCGTGCGCGGCGGCTACTTCGCAGGCGAGTCGGTGCGGAGCAAGGGGCGAGTAGGCCGAGACTTGATTTTCGCGGCGGAGACGATGGACGTGAACGGAAGCGTCGAACGCAACGTGCGCGGCTACGGGAGCCAGGTCACCGTGAGCTCCAACGCCTCCGTCGGCGGCGACCTCCAGGTGACCGTTCCGTCACAGGATGCCGTCGAAGTCGACGACGGCGCGACGGTGAGCGGCGATACCATCGTCGACATCGAAGAGAAGGAAGAGCGACGCGCGTTCCTGTATCCCGGGTTCTACTTTGGGGTGCTGGCGAAAGCGCTCGCCATGCTGCTGATGGGCCTCGTCCTCGTCACACTCTTTCCTTCTCTGCTGCCGTCCACGCCTGAGTCGAGCAGAGAGGTGCTGCGCGACATGGGATTCGGCTTCGTTGCGCTCATCGCGACCCCCGTGGTGATGCTCATCATCGCGCTCACGGTGATCGGAATCCCCGTCTCCCTCGTGCTCGGCGTCGTGTACGCCCTGCTGCTCTTCCTCTCGACGCTCGTCGTGGCCTACTTCGCCGCGCAGCGACTCCCCGCGCCGAACAACCGTCGTCTCGTCCTCAACACGGCGGCGACTCTGTTGGTCATTCTCTTCGTGGTGGCGATCCCATTCGTCGGTCCTGGCCTGAACTTCCTGGTGCACATCTTTGGCGTGGGCTGTCTGGTCGTGCATCTGAGGAACGTGTACGTTGCCAACCAGGGCGCTTAGGTTTCGAACTTCCGGAAGCTCAGCCAAGAGAGCGTGTGAAAGAAGATGGCGTAGGGGACGAGAAAGAGCGGGATCAGGCCCGTGGGAAACACGATGACCTGGTTGGGGACTTCGGGGAAGAAGAGCTGAACCGGGGTTTCGGACGAACCGAAGCCGAAGAAGAAGGCGCTCAGGAAGTCGGCGACGCCGAGAATGATGACGAGGGCGACCGCGGAGCCCGGGATGCGTTCGGCGTTCCAGTACTTGAGAAGAACCAAGGCCGCGACGGCGGCGACAGCGAGGTCACCGAGGCCGGCCGGGTAGGCGAAGATGCCCGGGATGTTGCCGCGCACCATTTCGATCAAAAAGACGCCGCCTATCGCGCGGAAGAGCTGAAGGCCGATGAGCCACTTCTGGCAGAGCCATTTGTCGAGAAACCAGTCTCTTCGGATGTACAGAATCAGGCTCGGGAGGATCCACGCGGCGGGGACGATCAGGTTTCCCGGAAGGTCGAGGCGCCTGGGAACATCGGCGATGCACACCCAGAACATTAGCGCGCCAAAGA
>JABDJF010000565.1 GCA_013002645.1 Myxococcales bacterium | reverse complement strand
GTTGGCGCCGTCCTCTTCGATCTTTCGGTAGTGTTCGAGCCAGATCTGGAGCCCGGTGCTGACCCAAATGCCGATCTGGATCAGCGTCGCAACCATCAGCCCGCTCCAGACGAGCGAGCGCACATCGGGCTCCAGACGCAACGAAAGGGAGCCGGCGAACAACGCCACGACCAGCAGATAGAGCAGCTTGGTCTTCCTGAGCGACCCGATGATGATGTCATCGATCATCGTCTCGGTGTGCTTCGCCATTCGCTGGATCCGAACGACGAGCAACCGCTCGACGAGTCGCAGCGCCACCAGGACGCCCGCGGCGACGGCGAGGGCGATTAGCCAGCTTCGTATTTCGTTTCCGTAAATCGTATCGGTGAGCTCAAACACCCTGGCTTTTTGCGATGGGTTCCCGCGCGAAGCAACCCTCCAGGTGGTCGTTCACCAGGCCCATCGCCTGCATGAAGGCATAGAGCGTCGTTGGGCCGACAAAAGACCAGCCCCGGCGCTTGAGCTCCTTGCTGAGAGCGGTCGAGGTGGGCGTCTTTGAAAGCTTCGTCAGAGCGTCTTTGGTCATCCTTCGAGGGCGTTCGTGTTTGGGCGGCCGACGTTCCCAAAAGAACGCCGAGAGAGAGCCGTACTCGTCCACGAGCTCCATCGCGCGTTTGGCGTTGTTGATCGTGGCTTCGATCTTCCCCCGGTGCCGGACGATGCCCGCATCCGCGAGCAGCCGCTCCACGCTGCGCTCGTTGAACCGTGCGACCCGCTGGTAGTCGAAACCCGCAAACGCTTTCCGGAAATTCTCGCGCTTTCGCAGGATGGTCAGCCAGCTCAAGCCGGACTGAAAGCCTTCGAGGCAGATCTTTTCGAAGAGCCGGACATCATCGTGCACCGGCCAGCCCCACTCCTCATCGTGATAGGCGACGTAGTCGGGCGTGCTCGCGCCCCACCAACATCGAAGGAGTCCATCGTCTCCGCGAACCAGTCCTCGGGGTAGGCGTGGCATCGGCGCCGAGCTTAGTTCAATCCCCGATGGAAATCGCTTGTTCCGGACACGCATCGACCGCATCTTGGAGCGCTTCGCGGAGCTCTTCTGGTGGGTTTTCGTCGAGAATCACGAGGGTGCCGTTGGGCGCAAACGAAAAAAGCTCTGGGGCCGCACCTCGGCACTGCGCGTGAAGCTTGCACTTGTCTCTGTCGAATATGATTTTCATGGTTCACTCTCTTCCGAAGTCATTCGTCGAGCGAAGGCGACAGTGCATCCTTCCCTATCGAGCCTCCAAGATCGCAGGGAACTTCTTGAGGCCGCGCGTGAACGACGACGAGACGTATTCTAGCTCCTTGCCCTCGGGGATCCGAAGGCTCTTTACGCGCGCGGTCATCTCCTCGAGGGAGAGGCGCACTTCGAGGCGCGCAAGAGAGGCGCCCAAGCAGAAATGAGGACCGAGGCCAAACGAGAGATGCTTCGCTTCCTTTGAAAAATCGCGGAAGATATTGAACGTATGAGGGTCTTTGTACTTGCGCGGATCCCGGTTCGCTGCGGGATAGGTGAGGCCGACCATCTGGCCTTCTTTGATGACCTTGCCGTGCATTTCGTAGTCCCGCGTCGCCGTACGATACATGTTCACGAACGGGCAGACCCAGCGGATGATTTCTTCCACTGCGTTCGGAATGAGGGACGAGTCTTCGTAGAGGGCATGGTACTGCTTCGGGTCTTCGGAGAGCCGCTCGAGCCCGCCTGCGATGGCGCTGCGTGTCGTTTCCGCTCCGCCCACGTTCAACAGGACGTGCTCGAACAGGAGCTGCGATTCGTCTAGCTTCTCGCCATTGAGCTCGGCGTTGATCCAGATCGTCAGCAGGTCGCTGCCCTTGCAACCCGCACTGATGCGATCCTGATACATCTCCTCGTGGTGCATGCAGAAGTTCTCGAACGCATCGTTGACTTCGTCGGTCACGTAGTCCGGGCCACATCCGCCGATCATGATCTGGTTGATCCACTGCTGAACCGAAGCGCGCTTCTCTTCGGGGATGCCCAGCATGTCGGCGATGAGCCTCATCGGAAGCGCGGCCGCCAAATCCTCCACGATGTCGACCTCGTCTTTGTGGAGCATGATGTCCACGAGCTCGGTGACGATCTCGCGGGCACGGTCTTCCATCTTCCGCATCTGACGTGGCGTGAACCCGGATGAGACGAGCGCGCGCTGCTTGCTGTGCTGCTCGCCGTCCTGGTAAATCATGCCCGGGTCTGGCGGGATGTTCGGCCGAGCGCCTTCACCATTGATGAAGGTTTCGGTATCGCGCTCGATCGTGACGATGTCGTCGTACCGGAAGACCTCCCAGACGCCGTTCTTTTCATCGAAGTAGAGCGGCTCGTGCTCGAGGAAGTGGTCGTACATTTCGTACGGGTTGTCGTGTGTCGCGGGGGCGCAGAAATCGACATTGTGGAACTTCGCTGGGCACTTGTTTTCCAAGGGATCCTCCGTATATCCGCACAGGCGAATATAACTTTACTTCATGTAAACTAACGACATCTTAGAACAAGTTCTATTCGGGTCAAGCCCAATGACGCCCCGTGACCAAATGATGACGAAATAGGGGATGCTCTCGTGTTCACCCTTTGCGGGCCACGATTGCCCAGGTGCTCGAAGGCATGAAGACACCGTCCGTGCGCAGATAGGAACCCATGAGCTCGCGCAGGTCGCGTCGGATTCCGGGCAGCTTGCGTTGGCCTTCTTCCCCGGCCTCGCGGACGATTTCGCCGGAGGGCCCGACCAGGATCTGGTAGTCGATCGCTTGTTCGAGGTCGTCCCCGACGCAGACGTCGGCGTCGATTCGCTTGAAGACCTCGACCTCCGAAAAGCCAGCCGCTTCGAGCATCGCGCGATCGGTCTCTTCGCCGGCCATCGAGAATGGACCCGGGCCGCAGGTCGATCCCTGGTCACCCGGAGGCGGAAGGTGGCGAAGCACGACCTCCTTGGCGGCACCCCAACAGGGGTTGTCGGCCAGTGAGCGCCAGACGATCAAACACACCTTCCCGCCTGGCTTGAGCGCATGGTGCGCATTCCGAAGCGCTCGGACCGCACTTTGGAAAAACATCACCCCAAATCGCGAGTAGGCCACGTCGAAGTAGGCTTCCGGAAGGTCGCAAACCTGAGCATCACCCACCTCGTAACGAACGTTGCGAACGCCGGCCTCGTTGCGCTCCTGATTCGCGACTTCGACGAACGCATCGGTGCAGTCAATGCCAACGACTTCACCGCTCGGTCCGACCATTTCGGCGATTTCAAGGGCTGTCTCTCCAAACCCGCAGCCGATGTCGAGGACCTTGTCACCCTCTCGAATGTCGAAATCGGTATACGCGATGTCACTGTGAATCATTCCGTTACCGGAAAGCAAGTGCCGAAACCGAAGCCACTTCGGGGTCAGGATCTCGTTCCAGCATTCGACGAACCCGGCGTTGTCTCCCCCTATTTCAGTCATGTCGCCTCCACGTCGTCCGTGCTCAAGAACACCTCGTGAATCGTCAGCTCGTTCGGCCCACGAAACATCTCCTTGGGCGGACGGTTTCGGTGGGCTTCGGCGAACGAGGGGCTTCTCGTCCAGGCGACGAAATCGCCGAATGATCTCCACCAGGTTTTCACCTCGTAGTAGCCGGTTGCGGCAGACGCGCGGGTCCACTCTCCGGTCTGGTGGTCGAGCTCCATCGGCCGCGGGCGGTGCACTTCGTTCCGAACGAAGCCCTTGGCCTGATCCACCAAGTGAACGCGCTTCCGAAAGCGGTCTTCGAAGTCGATTTCGTAGCCCTCGGCTACCGGGATGCGGTTGGTCACGACAATCATGACCGAATCATACCCTGCTTCCTCCCCGTCGAACATCAGGTCGGCTGTGCTAGGAGAGCCCCGTGACCGACTGGCAGCTCCAAAAGCATCCCACGTTCCCCGGTGTCCCGGGCCCGGTGCTCATCGTCGTCATGGACGGGGTCGGCTGCGGCGCCTCCAACGAAGGCGACGCGGTCTGGCTTGCCCGCACCCCGACGCTCGACCGGCTCGAGGGAATTTCCACGACGACGCGCCTTCGTGCGCACGGTACAGCCGTCGGTCTGCCGAACGACGACTACATGGGCAATAGCGAGGTCGGCCACAACGCCTTTGGTGCTGGTCGGGTTTTCGATCAGGGGGCCAAGCGCGTTCAGATGGCGATCGACAGCGGCGAGATCTTCGAAGGCGAGGAGTGGAAGAAGCTCGTGCGGCGCGTCAGCAAGAGCGGAGAGCCCATGCACTTCATCGGCCTGCTCTCCGACGGAAACGTTCACAGTCACATCGAGCACCTCTTTGCGATGTTGCGCCGCTGCAACGAAGAGGGAGTGCAGCGCGCACGCGTCCACATCTTGCTCGATGGGCGCGACGTCCCCGAAACCAGCGCCCTCGAGTACGTCGAGGCGCTCGAGAAACTGCTGCACGACCTCAACGAGCAAGGCGGGCGCGACTATCGCGTCGCGTCGGGCGGCGGACGCATGTTCATCACGATGGATCGCTACAACGCCGATTGGTCGATGGTCGAAAGAGGTTGGAAGCATCACGTCCTCGGCGAGGGCAGGGGCTTTGCGAGCGCCACCGAGGCGATTCAAACGATTCGCGACGAAAACCCCGGCATGATTGACCAGGACCTGCTGCCGTTCGTGATCGTCGACGCCGAGGGTAAGCCCATCGGCCCGATTCGTGACGGTTCAGCGGTGGTCCTCTACAATTTCCGTGGCGATCGAGCGCTCGAGCTCACCCGCGCCTTCACCGAGCCGGAGCTGAACGAGTTCGATCGCGGCGCGATTCCAGACGTCGAGTTCGTCGGAATGATGGAATACGACGGCGACCTCAAGTTGCCCCGTCACTACCTCGTTCAACCGCCCGAGATCGACCGGACGATGGGCGAGTATTTGGCGCGCAATCAGGTCAGCCAATTTGCATGCAGCGAAACGCAGAAATTCGGACACGTAACGTACTTCTGGAACGGAAACCGCAGCGGCATGTTCGACGAAGTTTACGAAGAGTACGTCGAGATCCAGAGCGACTTGGTTCCGTTCGAACAGCGTCCCTGGATGAAGGCAGCGGAAATCACGGATGCAACGCTCACGGCCCTGCGGCGTGGTGGCATGCGGCACGGGCGCATCAACTACGCCAACGGCGACATGGTAGGACATACGGGCCACCTGGATGCGTCTGTCATCGCCGTCGAAGTGGTCGACCTCTGCTTGGCGCGGCTCATTCCCGCCATCGAGAAACTCGATGGTGCGCTCATCGTGACGGCCGACCATGGCAACTGCGACGAGATGTTCGAAGTCGATAAGAAGTCCGGCGACTTCAAGCGAAGCAGCGCCGGCAAGCTCAGAAGCAAGACGAGCCACACTCTCAACGCCGTTCCTTGCTACATCTACGCGCCTGGCAACGACCGCCTTCGCCTAGACGACCAAATCGAGGAACCAGGCATCGCCAACATGGCGGCGACCGCGTTCCAGCTCATGGGTTACGAACGGCCCGAGGGCTACGAGCCTTCGATCTTGCGGTGAGTCGCGAGGGCGACCTTCGCAATCAGCGGTAGCGCAGGCGCAGCTTGATTCCGAGGAAGTCGGCGATTTGCTGAGCATACGAGCGTGGAATCAAATCGAGTCGTCCTTCAACCACGGCGCGGGCCCTGGCGTGGGGCTCGCCCTTGAGCGCCGGGAGCACGATCTGGCTCCAGGCCAAGAGGGTCTTGCCATCTGCGCCGTTGAGCGCAAGCGTCAACACAGGCTCCAGACGCTTCTGATATGCGACCGAAGCGGTGCAGAGCGCGGCGAACGTTTTGACCAGGCCATCTTTGCCGACGTCGTTAGCCTCTTCGAAGCTACCCTTGAGCACGTCGAGTTGCCGCGCGACGCGGGCGGGCGCAATGCGGGCAATCGCTGGAAGCGCTTCGGAAGACGTCTGCACCACGCGTTTGTTGGCGGACGAAATGCCCTTTGCGAACTTGGCGACCAGAGGCACGACCAGCTCCGGCTTCTCGAGGATGACTTCACTGAGCACACGGGCGGATTGCGTGGCAGCGGTGCGTGGACCTTCCATCATGGTCTCACCGTGCTCGGCAATTTTCGATTGAGGGCTCTCGTCCGCGAGGATCTTCTGTGCAACACCCGAAGCACCGCCCGATGCAGCCTTCTTGGTGGGCTTTGCGACGGGAGCTCCCGTGTCTTCTTCCCTGCTCTGCTTTTTGGTCGTCATTCGGGTCCTCGAAGTGCTTCAACGATTTGCGGTAGCGAAACTTCGTAACGCCACGAAGTGCCTCGGTGTCCACCGTCGAACTCCTCGTAGCGAACCGGCAACCCACGCTGGCTGAGTGCATCGCTGAGCGCCCGCGCTGCGAAGTGTAGCCCGTGCTCATCCCTGTTGCCTGCATCGACGTAAATCATCGACATTGTTCGCAAAGCCCCTTCGGATTGGTCGATTCGCTCCAGGGGATCCTGCTCCAGCCATTTCGCCCAGACATCGTCCCGCAGCTCGCCCGTCGAGGGATTCACCGGGATCTGCGCAAATGGGAATGCGGTCCGGTCGGGTGAATACGCAGCGGCGGCTGCGAGCACGAAGATCGCGTCATACTGAGTCGCATTCGCAGGACCGGCCACCGGGATCTCTCGCGCGAAAGTCTCTAGGCCGCCCGCCGCGTCGATCGCGATCGCGGCGCTCGTGAGCATCGGCCGCATGCTGACTTCGAAGGCTGCATCGCCTGCGTGACTCCCGATGACGGACAGGAGCTCGGGCCGGTCCATCCCGAGACGCAGCGCACCGAAGCCACCCGAAGAGCGTCCCACGACGGCACGGCCCTCGCGGTGCGGGATGGTTTGGAATTCCGCGTCGACGAAAGGAAAGACCTCTTCAGCGAGATAGGTCTGGTAGCGCCCGGTCCCCTCTGAATCGACGAACTGCGAGCCGCCCCATCGGTTGAAGCAGTCTGGAAGCAAGAGGATCGCCGGATTGCACGTCCCTTCGGTGATGAGCCGGTCGAAGAGCTCGATGCTGTTCGGCTTCCAGGGGCTCCAGCCCACGATCGAATGATTCGTCGAGCCGAATCCGGCAAGCATCATCACCACGGGAAATCGCCGCGTCCCGTCATATTGTGGCGGCAAATAGACGTAGAGCTCCCGTTCGTGAGGGTCTCCGAGCGGATTGTCCCGCAGACAGAGACTCTCATGGGATGTTCGAACGATGCGGCCCTTCATTTACGGGCTTCGCATAGCACACTCGGGGTGCCGCGACGGGAATTAGCCTGATTTCGCTACATGCGATCGACGACCCCGATGCCTACGAGGCCGAGCCCGCGGCGGATCTGCCTGGCGGTCATTGCGGTCAAGCCAAGGCGGCTGTCTCGCGTCGCTGCGTCGGCATCGAGCACCGGGCAGTCTGCGTAGAAGCCATTGAACGCACGCGCCAGCTCGTAGAGGTGTTCGCAAATCAAATGGGGCTGGCTGGTTGCGCCCGCCTGGTAGACGACGTCGGCAAAGCGCAGCAAGTGCTTGCCTAGGGTTCGCTCGGCAGGCGCATCCAGAGTGATTGTCGCGCTGCTCGAAATCGCGTTCATGTCGAGCCCGCCTTTTGCGAAAATCGACGAGCACCGCGCGTATGCATACTGCAGATACGGGCCGGCGTTGCCTTGGAACGAAATCATTTTGTTCCAGTCGAACTGATAGTCGCTGAGTCGGTTCTGTCGAAGGTCGGCGTATTTCACGGCGCCGATTCCGACCTGCCGCGACACCTCGTCGATTTCCTCGGGCTGAACCCGCAGTCGCCCCTCCGCAATCCCTTCGTCTATTCTCTGCCGTGCGCGCTCCTTTGCCTCCAGCAAGAGCGATGCCAGCGTGATCACCTCACCGCTGGCATCGCGGGTCCGCAAGGGCTTACCATCTTTGCCGAGCACCGTGCCGAAGCCGATGTGTTCGAGCTCCATGTCGGCGTCCAGCAGGCTCATCAACGCAAAGAGCTGTTGAAAGTGCAGCGACTGGCGATTGTCGACGACGTAGAGCGCGCGGTCAGCGTGGAGCTGACGCATCCGATGCTGCACCGTCGCGATATCGGTCGTCGAATAGAGAAAGGCGCCGTCCTTCTTTCGGATGATGAACGGCGTCTTCTGCTTGCGAAGCGATTTGGGCGCTCCTTCGGTCTCTGCCCAAAAGACGCAGACCGCACCGTCGTCCTCACGCGCGATACCTCGCTCGAGAAGGTCGTCGACGATGCCGGGGAGGGCATCGTGGTATGCGCTTTCGCCTAGCCAGAGGTCAAAGGAGACGTCCAGCTCCGCGTACAGTGCGTCGAGAGAGCCGCGGCTCACCTCCACGAAATGCTTCCAGATCGCGAGGTTTCGCTCGTCGCCACTTTGCAGCCTCGCCAGCTCCGCGCGTGCGCGCCCGGCGAAATCCTCGTCGTTGCCGGCCCGTTCGGACGCGAGCTTGTACACGCGTTCGAGCTCCCTGATCGGGTCCGACTGCAGGGCAGCTTCCTCGCCCCACTCGCGCATTCCCACGATCAACAGCCCAAACTGCGTCCCCCAGTCTCCGATGTGATTGTCTCGAATGACCTCGTGACCCATGAACGATAGAGTCCGCGCGATCGCGTCGCCAATGATCGTCGAGCGTAGGTGCCCTACGTGCATCTGCTTGGCGATGTTCGGGCTCGAGAAGTCGACGACGATTCTCGAGACGTCCTCGACGGTCGGCACCCCGTCTCTTTCGCCGTCACGAAGCGCATCGGTGAGCCTCGCGGCGATCCACGCCGGCGCGAGGCGGATGTTGACGAAGCCAGGCCCCGCGACTTCAGCTTTCTCGATCGCATCGATGCCTGCCAACGCGTCCGCAATCGGTTGGGCGAGCTCTCGGGGCGGTTTCTCGAGCTCTTTCGCAAGCGGCATTGCGCCATTGATCTGGAAGTCGCCGAACTTGGCATCCTGGGTGGGCCGAATCAGCGCGGGCCGGGGGCCATCGAGGTCGAGCGCCTCTGCGATGGCCCGAGAGCCTAGGGATTCGAGGTAGCGCTCGAGGAGCATGGGCGGAGGCTTAGGAGGTAGACAGCGTGAGCGCCAGCTCGACGGGGGCGGCGGGCGATCGTTCGGATTGGCCGGTTTGTGAGGAATCGCACCCGCGAATAGGGCTATCGGCTCCTTGACGAAAAGGCGAGGTGACCTCACGTTTGTTACAGCCGGCATCCATCGAGGCCTCAGCACGTAATCACGTGCCCGGGTCTGAGGGTGACCCGCTCAGAGTCGGAGGCAGACGTGGCACAGGCAATGAATCGCTATCGTGCGGACCTACGAGACTTTCGGTTTTTGTTTTTCGAGCAGTTCGAGCTTCAATCCGTCCTTGGAAAGGAACCCTATGCCGAATGGGGAGCCGGGGAGTGCGACATGGTCTTGGACGAAGTCTATCGCTTCGTCTGCGATGTGATTGGCCCCCTCAACGCCACCGGTGATGAGCAGGGCTGTAGAATCGAAGATGGACGCGTGATCACGCCCGACGGTTTCAAGGGCGCATGGGACAAGCTCTGGGAAGCGGGCTGGCGCACGGTCGCCGCTCCTTCGCGCTGGGGCGGTCAAGACGCGCCGAGCATGGTGGGCTCGTTTGTCGAGGAGATGCTCTGCGGCGCAAACACGGCGTTCACGATGTACACCGGCCTGAGTCTGTCCGCTGCCGAGTTGATTTTGGAGTTCGGCACCCAGGAGCAGAAGAAGAAATACGTTCCGAAGATGCTGAGCGGCGAATGGACGGGGACCATGTGTCTCACCGAGCCGCACGCCGGCTCCGACGTCGGCTCCGCGTCGAGCGGCGCCCGCCGCAACGACGACGGCACTTACAGTGTCCAAGGCACCAAGATTTTCATCAGCGGCGGTGACAGCGATCTCGGCGAGAACGTCATTCACTTGGTTCTCGCTCGCATCGAAGGCGCGGAGCCTGGAACCAAGGGTCTGTCGCTCTTCATCGTGCCGCGGGTCCGAATCAACGAGGACGGGTCGCTCGGAGACAGCAACGACGTCACGGTGCCGTCGATCGAGCACAAGATGGGCATCAACGGGTCGGCGACCTGCGTGATGAATTTCGGCGACGAAGCTGGGTCCATCGGAGAGCTGGTCGGCCGCGTCGAGCACCAGGGCATCCGTCAAATGTTTCACATGATGAACGCGGCCCGTATCGGCGTCGGCATTCAAGGCCTATCGGTGGCCTCGGCTGCTTACCTCAGCGCGCTCGACTACGCGCGCGAGCGCAAGCAAGGCGCGAGCGTCAATCAGTTCAAAGACGCTAACGCACCGCGGGTTCCGATCCTAGAGCACCCGAATATCCGCCGTGACCTCCTGGGCATGAAGGCTCGCGTCGAAGGTGTGCGTGCCCTCGTCATGAAGCTCTCCAATCACGGAGATCGCGTGCGCGCGACGCAGGGGAAGGACGACGAGTCCGAGGCCTACCACAAGGGCCAGGTCGACCTCCTCACGCCGCTGGTGAAAGCCTACGGCACCGACGCTGCATTCGAGGTGTCGAGCCGGGCCATTCAGGTGTACGGCGGGCACGGCTACCTGAAAGACTACCCGGTGGAGCAGTACTGCCGCGACTCCAAAATCTTCCAAATCTACGAAGGGACCAACTTCATCCAGTCGATGGATTTGGTGAGCCGAAAGCTCGGTCAAGCCGGCGGCGCCAACACCCAGGCGTTCTTGACCGACATCCAGAAGTTCATCACCGAGAACAAGGACACGCCCGAGCTCGAGGAGGCCATCGGTCACCTCCAGAACGCCCACGAAGCGGTCGCTGCATCGGTCACGCAGCTCATCGGCTGGTTCAAGGGCGGCAGGCTCGAGCACATCCCCCTCGCTGCCGAGGACTTCCTCGTCATCATGAGTGAGCTCGCGGTCGGTTGGCTGCTTCTGGACCAGGCGTCCATCTCCTTGAAGAAGCTGCCCGAGACTTCTGAAACTCACCCCGACCACGCCTTCTACACGGGCAAGAAGTTCGCGGCGCAGTACTTCGCGAACAATGTTCTCACCACCTTGCCGAGCCGCGTGAAGCGCCTCAGTGCAATCGATACGATTCCTGTGGACATCCCGGACCAAGCGTTCGCGACCATTTGACTGCGGCTGCGTCGAGGCCGCTGCGAGGATTAGCTCTTGGCCTGGCAGTCGCCGCAGACGCCGTAGAGCTCTAGCTTGTGGCGAACGAGCTTGAAGCCAAGCCTCGAGGCGACCTCGTGCTGAAGGTTTTCGATCGCTTCGTCTTCGAATTCGACAATCTTTTCGCACTCGAGGCAGATCATATGGTCGTGATGTTCGTCCGCCCACGCGACTTCGTAGCGGGACACCCCGTCGCCGAAGTGACGTTCGAAGGCGAGTCCGCAGTCTTTGAGGAGCTTGAGTGTACGATACACCGTCGCGTAGCCGATTTTCGGCTCCTCGAGCCGTACACGCTCGAGCAAGTCTTCGATCGACAGATGGTCGGAGCTAGCGAAAAACATCTCGGTCACCAAGCGCCGTTGCTCCGTCGAACGCAGCCCATGCTTGCCCATGTACTCGTTCAAGCGAGCACGGAGTTGCTCGACGTCGTGTTCGGCGGTGGCTCCCATTCGTGCTCTCTGTCTCTAGGTCTCCTAAGGTAACATTCCGAGTTTGTCCATCCCCATGGCGAAGCAGGACCCACAAATCGACCGATTTTCATTGGCGATTCGACTATCGCCTTTGCTCGCGTCGCTCATCCTCGCCGTGCTTTGGATCGCTGGCGCCCCTTCGCCGATTCCTGATCTTCGATTCAGCGCACCGGTGGTCGCGCGCCCAGGCACGACGATAGGTCTCCGCACATGGCAACTCGATGAAAACGACCAGGGGCACACGGTCGTTCTCTCTCCCCCGGTCGCCGTCGAGCTTCGGAATGAAGCGGGGATGCCGGTTGCTCGGACGGAGCTCGCCGAGTCGCTGGTTCAGGGAAGGGAGGGGCAGCTTCTCATCCCAAGCGGGCTGGACGGACCGATGTCGTTGCTCGCAACCGCGAAGGTCGACGGGCGGGAGGTGTCTGTGACGCGGACCGTGCATGTGCGCGAATCGATCGACTCCCGCCTGCCCAGCGGGCGCACGGTCACTTCGTTTCAGGCGTACGAGCTCGGACCGATTCGCGTGTCGAATCCGGAGCCGGCCGTCGAGCTGCTCGACCCTCGCGTAGAGGAGGGTGCCTGTGTTCCCGAGCTGCGCTGCGTCCTTTCCGTCTGGGTCGGGCAGCAAGACATCCGCGTACGGCTGCGATCGCTCGCCGGTGTGCAGGTGGAGCCCGAGTCAGTCGAGCCTTCTCGCGGATTCGCGCGTTTCCCAATCGTCGTGTCAGGCGGAGAGGGCCGCGTCGACGTGGAAGCGCTGGACCCAAAGGGCGCCTTACTTGCGGCACGCGAAGTGCGGCTTCCCCTGGTTCCGGGCGGCATCGTCGCTCGAGCCGCGGCGAAAGGAGGCCGTATCCGAGTGGACTGGCAGCAGCTCGGAGACTCTGATGCTGTCCTCGTCGACGTCTTCCAAGGCCGCCGCTGGGTCAAGGCCCTCTCGCTCAGCCGCGAACACCCCCACCTCGCCGTCCCGGGTCCGGGCGTTTGGCGCCTGCAGATTCGAGCGGATCTCTTTTCGGACAACACCGCCGGGGTCACGAGCTTCGTAGTCGCCGACCGGGCCGGCATCGACCGGGCGCAGGCCGCGGCCAGGTTCGTTCTCGCCGATGCCGATCGGCAAGGGCTCGATCCACTTGCGCTGGCGATCCTCGACGGCGTCGTTCCAGAAGCGTCGGTCGAGGAGGCGATCGCGGCCTTGTTTGCGGTGCCGAGCTTCGATGTCGTGTCGGTCGGATCTGGGATGAGCTCGCGGCTGGGTGTCGACCAAGCGCTCGCGCTCGAGCAAGAGCGTCGGCGATGGCAAGCGGCCGCTGCGATCTTCCTGATCGGCTTGATCGTCGCTGCGGTCTTGCTGCGGGTCGAGATCCTAGCTCGCACGCGCGCGCGCCGGCTTCTCGATGCGCTCGGCGACGGGGAATCGCCCCCACCGTCAACATCGTCGTCGGGCCGCGGTCTTTGGGCCTTCGTGCTCTTGGTCTTCGTGCTGATGGCGGTGCTCGCGCTCTCTAAGCGTTGGTTTTGACTGTCGTTTGCGCCGCTCGCCCGGCCGACCTAGATTGCAGCCGTGTTCAATTCCGTCCTGAAGAAGGTGCTTGGCACCAAGCACGAGCGTGAAGTGAAGCGCATGCAGCCGATGGTTGCTGCCATCTCGGCTCTCGAAGACGAGATGACGAAGCTGTCGGATGCCCAGCTGCGCGCCAAAACCGCCGAGTTCAGACAGCAGCTCGACAACGGCGCCTCTCTCGACGACCTGCTCGTACCGGCCTACGCGGTTGCGCGCGAGGCGGGTAAGCGCATCCTCGGAATGCGGCACTACGACGTTCAGCTCGTGGGCGGCATCGTTTTGCACCAGGGCAAGATCGCCGAGATGAAAACAGGCGAAGGTAAGACGCTCGTCGCCACGCTTGCCTGCTACTTGAACGGACTCGAAGGCAAGGGTGTTCACGTCGTGACCGTCAACGACTACCTCGCAAGTCGTGACGCCGAGTGGATGGGCAAGCTCTATGGATTCCTCGGCCTGAGCACTGGCGTCGTCGTCCCGGGGCAGAGCAATCCCGTGAAGAAACGCGCGTACAATTGCGACATCACCTACGGCCAGAACAACGAGTTCGGCTTCGACTACATGCGCGATAACATGAAGTTCAGTATCTACGATTACGTCCAACGTGATCTGAACTACGCCATCGTCGACGAGGTCGACTCGA
>JABDJF010000332.1 GCA_013002645.1 Myxococcales bacterium | reverse complement strand
TGAGTATGCCAGCAATCGCATCGCGTCTGGCGAGAATTCCGATTGGTCGACGGCGCAAATCCGGTCTGGCAGGATGCCTGCTTCCGGGGAGGTGGTCGGACCGGACGCGAGAGTATTCGACGGGGTCATGAGGCTGCTACCTTCCACCTATCAGCGAATCACCATCGGTTACCCCAAGTTCACCGCGAAATAGCTCCGACGGAACCCCAGTGAAGCTCAAGTACATCCCCAACATGATTTGCGTGGTGCGCATCATCTTGGTGGTGCCGATCGTCTGGAGCCTCTTGCAGGGGCGCTACGGCCTCGCGTTGGGACTGATCCTGATCGCGGGCCTCTCGGACGCTCTGGACGGATTCTTGGCGCGGCGTTTCGACTGGCGGACGCGGTTGGGCGGCCTTCTCGACCCAGCGGCGGATAAGCTGCTGATGTTTGCCGCTTACGTCACGCTAGCCTGGATTGGGCTGGTACCGATTTGGTTCACTGCAATCGTGGTCGGTCGCGACATCATCATCATCACCGGTGCCATCATCTACCAGCTTTGCGTCGCCCCGGTTCACGGCGACCCGACGGGCGCCAGCAAGCTCAACACCGTTCTTCAAATCGTCTTCGTCCTATTGACGATCACCCACGCCTGGCGCGGTCAACCCCCCGTGCTCGCATTGAAGCTCCTGGGCGCCGCCATCCTGACGACGATCGCGATCAGCACCATCCAGTACGTGACCACCGGCCTCAGTCGTGCCCGCAAGAAGGGCGCGCACTAAGGGCGTGCGCCTGGCCGTTCCTCAGGGCTGCGGAAGTGGGGTGCCGGGAGTCTTTCCTTCCATGCGGTGGGAGACAAAGGATTCTAGCGTCTGGTGTTGCAGATAGGGGTTCTCTTCGAGCTCTTCGTCGAGGGTCGAGACCGCGACTGGGCCGTAGTTGTGGCCTGGGTACATGCGGGTGCCTCGCGGCAGCGTCTCGGTGAGGCTCTTGAGCGTTTGGTACATGACCTTCGGATCGCCACCGACGAAGTCGCAGCGCCCGCAGCCTTGGATGAAAAGGGTGTCGCCAGTGATGACCGCATCCCGAATGCGGAACGTGGTCGAACCCGGCGTGTGACCGGGCGTATGCACCATCGTGACCTCGAGATGGTCGCCGATCCCCAGCACATCCCCCGGGCTCTGACGCTGCAGGTTCTCGCAACGGAAGCCCGAGAAGTCGATTTCTTCCCCGAGCATGTGCACCGGCACATCTCGCTTCTCGAGAATTGCGTCCACGCGATTCACATGGTCGAAATGACTGTGGGTGCAAAGGATGTTGCTGATCTCGACGTCGAGCCGCTTGGCCTCTTCGAGAATGAACTCGGCATCCCAGGCCGGGTCGACGACCGCGCATTGCCGTGTGGCCTTGTCGCCTACGAAGTAGATGAAATTGTCCCACGGGCCAAGCTCGAACTGGTGAACGAAAACCCCGGAGTCGTTGCTCATCTCAGAACTCCACCACGCTGCGGATCGACTTCCCCTCGTGCATCAACTCGAACGCGGTGTTGATCTCTTCGAGGGGCATCTTGTGTGTGATCAAATCGTCGATGTTGATCTTGCCTTCCATGTACCAGTCGACGATTTTCGGGACGTCGGTCCGCCCCCTTGCGCCGCCGAATGCCGTTCCACGCCATACGCGGCCGGTGACGAGTTGGAAGGGGCGCGTGGCAATCTCCTCGCCGGCCCCGGCTACGCCAATGATCACGCTTTCGCCCCAGCCCTTGTGACAGCACTCGAGCGCCTGACGCATCACCTCGACGTTCCCGATGCACTCGAACGTGTAGTCGGCCCCTCCCCCCGTCAGGTCTACCAGATACGAAACCAAGTCTCCGCCTACGTCTTTGGGATTGACGAAGTGAGTCATTCCAAACTTCTCGGCGAGCTGGCGTCGAGCGGGATTGAGGTCCACGCCGATGATCTTGTCGGCGCCCACCATGCGGGCCCCCTGCACCACGTTGAGCCCGATGCCACCCAGCCCAAACACGACTACGCTTGCGCCAGCCTCGACCTTCGCAGTATTGATCACCGCTCCGATTCCCGTCGTCACGCCGCAGCCGATGTAACAGACTTTGTCGAACGGTGCGTCCTCGCGAATTCTCGCGACGGCAATTTCTGGCACGACGGTGTACTGGGCAAATGTCGACGTGCCCATGTAATGAAAGATCGTCTCGTTACCGATCGAAAAACGGCTGCTCCCGTCGGGCATGAGCCCCCGCCCCTGAGTCGCGCGCACGGCCTGGCACAGATTGGTTCTCCCCGAGGTGCAGTATTCGCAATTACGACACTCCGGGACATACAGCGGAATCACGTGGTCACCTGGCTTCAACGAGCTCACGCCGGGCCCGACGTCGACGACCACACCGGCACCTTCGTGCCCGAGCACCGACGGAAAGATTCCCTCCGGGTCTGCGCCCGACAAGGTGTACGCATCGGTGTGGCAGATTCCCGACGCCTTCATTTCGATCAGGACCTCGCCCGCGCGCGGGCCGTCGAGGCGTACGGTCTCTATCGATAGCGGTTGGCCGGCATCATGAGCGATTGCAGCGCGAACTTCCATGCGTCTCTCCCTTCTTGCCTCAAGCACAGCTCTCGGCAGCTTCGAACCGGCCTCTCATCTTACCCATCCACAGGCTCATGAGCGCCGGCGTCGGA
>JABDJF010000556.1 GCA_013002645.1 Myxococcales bacterium | reverse complement strand
TCGGCGCAGATCGATCACGAACATTTGCGCATCCACGAGGACAACGCCGGCTTCTTCGGTTTCTTCGACACGGTCAACGACCAGGAGGTGGCTTCGGCTCTGGTCGCTGCCGCCGTACAATGGCTTGCAAGCCGCGGGATGACGCTGATGCGCGGCCCGTTTTCGCTTTCGATCAACGAGGAGACGGGGATGCTCGTCGAAGGCTTCGAAGCGCCTCCGACGATCATGTCGCCGCACCACCGGTCGTATCAAGGAGCGCTTGCCGAAGGGGCGGGGCTTCAGAAGGCGAAGGACTGCTACGGCTGGAAGCACCAGGTGCTGCCTGCGCCTCCGCGCGCCCAAAGAGCTTGGGAAACGATCACGAGCTTGCCTGAGGTTCGATTCCGCTCGGTGAGCCCGCGCAAGCTCAAGAAGGAAGTCCACGACATCCTCGACGTCTTCAACGACGCCTGGCAGCACAACTGGGGGTTCGTGCCAGCCACCGACTCCGAAGCCAAGAAGATGGCCGCCGACCTGCAGCTCATCCTCGACAAAGAGCTCTCGTTTTTTGCCGAGATCGACGGGCAACCGGTCGCGATCTGCGTCTGTCTGCCGAACCTCAATGAGGCGATTTTCGACTTCGATGGGAAGCTCAGCCCCGTCACCGTTCCGAAGTTGATCTGGCGATTGAAGATTCGACACCCGAAGTGGGCGCGGCTGATGTTGCTCGGCATCCGTACCGAGCTCCGCGGGAAGAAGCGCTATGCCCCGTTGGCGATGGCCGTCATTGCCGAGCTGGTGCGGCGCGGCCTCAAGCAAGGATACGAATGGGCCGAGCTCGGTTGGACGCTCGAAGACAACCGGCTCATCAACGCCGCGATCCGCAGCATGGGTTCCACGATTTACAAGCGCTATCGCATCTTCGAAAAGCCCATCGGCGCCTAGCGACGGATTTCGAGCTGCTCGCCGTCGGTGGAGATGATCACGCCGCCGCGGAGATCGGTTCGAAACACCGATGCGCCTGCCTCACGCAACCGAGCGATCACCGCAGGGCTGGGGTGGCCGTAGCGATTGCCTGCGCCGCAGCTGATCACCGCGAACGAGGGACGGACCGCCGCGACGAGGACAGGCGAGGTCGATGTTCGGGACCCATGGTGGCCGACTTGCAGCACATCGGCAGATTGCAGGCGTCCCGACCGGGCGAGCGCGCGCTCTGACTCGTGCTCGAGGTCGCCGGTGAACAAGAAAGACCGTCGACCGTAGGCGAGCCGGAGCGCGATCGAATTGTCGTTGAGGCCCCGTGCCGCGTCGTAGCGGGGGCAGGGCCACAGGACCTCGAGCTTCGCGCCGCCGAAATCTCGGCTAGTGCCGCAGAGCTCGGGTACGAATCGAAGCCTGCTGCCCTGCGCCATCGCCGACGAGAGAAGCGCTTCCATGGCGCCGTCGCGCTCTTCGGTGACGAGCTGCCCGTTGAGCCAAATCTCCCCGATGTCGATGTCGCCGACCAAGTCGCGCAGGCCGCCGTAGTGATCGGGGTGCCCGTGCGTGATCACCAGCAGGTCGATGCGTGATCGGCGTCGGGCGTCGAGGAGGGCCCGAAGCACGCGCGCCGCCGGATGACGCCCCCCCTGACCCGTGTCGATGAGCGCGAGCTGCCCATCGGGGAGATCGATGAGCGTTGCGTCTCCCTGGCCGACGTCGACGAACGAGACGCGAAGGAGGTCCCGCGGCTGCTCGCGCGCGATGAGCAGTTGGTCCGCCGCGAGCCAGAGGAGGGCCGCCGAAGCGAGAACGGCCATGCGCTGCTGCCAGGTTCGGCTGAGCAACAGGAGCAGGCTGGCCGCGACGATGAGAAGGCCCTGCGTCACGTCGGGCGGCGGCAGACGTCGGGTGACCGTCAGCGGCACGAACGCGTCGCAAATCGAAAGCAGGATGTGGACGGCGACGGTCAGCGCCGTCCCCACCAGACCGGCGACCGCGGGCATCGACGAGGCCAGGGCAAACAGATGCGCCAACGGAATCACGATCACGCTTCCGAATGGGAGGACCACGATGTTGGTGAGCCAGCCGACCAGCGGCACGCCGCCGAACCACCACCAGACCATCGGCGTCGTGGCGACCAGGGTTCGCGCGCTGATGATCGCGGAGGAGCGAAGGCGGCGCCAGCGCGTGCCGGGGGAGATGCGGGGTGCGCTCAGAATCGACGCCGTGGCGACGATCGAAAGAAGAAAGGCTGGCCGCAGGGCCATCGCCGGATCCGGGGCCGAGAGCAGGAGGGCCGCGGCGGCTGTGATGGCCGATGCCGTTGGGCGACGGCCGAGGACGACGAAACACCAAGCGAGTGCCGCCGTGGTTGCCGCGCGCCACGCGCTTGGCGACCCGCCCGCGAAGAGCGCGTGCAACAAAGTCAGCGGGATGCCGACCGCCGCAGCCAGCCGTCGTGGGTCGAAACCGAGCGTGAGGCCGCGAAGCAGCCAGTGCATCGAACGAACGAGGGTGCCGCTGACCAGAGCGATGTGGAGCCCGGACACGGCAAAGAGGTGGGCCAGGCCCACGGCGGCAATCGTCTTGCGCTGCTCGTAGCCGAGTGCGGCGCCATCGCCGAGAACCAGAGCCCGGGCTACGCCCGCCACTTCGGGCGCCAATCCGTCGTCCATGGCTGTGCGAACGACGGCACGGGCCCGATCGATGCGAGCCGCCCATCGAGGAATGCCGATGACCGAAATCGCGGCTGGGTCGACCCAACGCGCCCAGCAGCCCCCGCCGCGCGGCGGAGAAAGATGCGGATGGGGCGAAGGGTTGCGGAGCTGGGTGCGGGGGCGGAGCTCCGCCTCGACGGCGACGGTGCTTCTGAGCGGGGGCGGGGCGGCCCCGACCAGCCGAGTGGTCAGCTGCAGCCCGCTGGGGACCGCTTGCCCCGAGTCCAGGAGCCGACCCTGTAGGACGCGCATTCGAACCCGGTTGCCCTCCAATCCGTACCGGACCGATTCGACCCGGGCGCTCAGCCGTGCTTCGCCCCTCGTCCAGCACGGCGGCGGCCGCGAGGGCGACACAGCCAATCCGCAGCAAAATGCGAGCACGGCAAGCGGGCCAGCCCACAATTGCGAGCCGAGCTCCCGACCCTGGGCCACGATGAGGAGCGAGCCGGCGAGGCCCCAGCCCGCGAAGAGTGGACCCCAGCCGGGCTGCCATTGCGCACCCAGAAACAGGCCTCCCAGCCAACCGGTTGCGATCCACGCCAGCACAGCCGTTGTTGGAGCAAACTGTGTGCCTGGCGCGAACGCCGCGGAACAGGAGCGGAAATCGCGCCTCGGCTGGCGGCCGCTGGCGGCGGTCTGGCGGGCCGCCGGCCACGCGCTCACAGGAATGGTGCCGCGGTCCGTTGCGCTCCTATCTCCGCTTGCTAAGTCCCCACGGCGGGACGCGGCGCGCGTCGGAAGGGACACTCGAATGACGACGAAGTGGGTATACACGCTGGACGAAATCGATCAGGCCGAAGCGGCCGTGGACGGCGATTGGGATCGCGTGCGCGGCCTGCTCGGCGGCAAGGGTGCGAACCTCGGTGAGATGAACCGACTCGGTGTGCCGGTGCCTCCTGGGTTCACGCTCACGACCGAGGCCTGCAACGAATACCTTGCCCGCGGCCGCGAGCTTCCCGAAGGGCTCTGGGAGCAGACCTTAGCGGCGCTTCGGACCATGGAACGGAAGACGGGCAAGCGGTTTGGAGATCCGGCGAACCCGCTGCTGGTCTCTTGTCGCTCGGGTGCGAAGTTCTCGATGCCAGGCATGATGGACACCGTCCTCGACATCGGTCTCAACGACGAAGTCACCGATGGCATGATCAAGCTGACCGGCAACGAGCGCTTCGCGTACGACTCCTACCGGCGACTGATTCAAATGTACGGCACCGTCGTCCTCGGTGTGCGCGACGAGCCCTTTGAAGACGTGCTCGCGCACAACCGCGAGCGCCGTGGCGTGACCAGCGACGCGGATCTGAGCGGGGAAGACTTTCGCGCGATCGTGGGGGAGTTCAAAGAGATCGTGAGACGTCATGCGCGCATCAACTTTCCGTCGAGCGCCGAGGAGCAACTCCGAATGGCGATTCTGGCCGTCTTCGACAGCTGGAACGGGAAACGCGCGCGCGACTACCGGGACGCCGCGAACATCGCGCACGACCTCGGCACAGGCGTCA
>JABDJF010000551.1 GCA_013002645.1 Myxococcales bacterium | reverse complement strand
CGTAGTGGAGCTCGGTTCCCGCGGCAGTGATGAGGACATCGGGAACCGGCATGTGGAGCTCGTGCATGAGGGCGAGTGCTTCATTCAAGGTTCGTCCCGTTGCGATGCCGAAGCCGACCTGGGCATCCGTGCTCTCCAGGCGTTGCATCAGCGTCGCCATGGCTTCGTCATCTCCGGTCAGCGTGTCGTCGACGTCCGTGACGAGCAGCCTGTCCATCCCGGCGAGCCTGGTCTGCGGCCGATGGACGGGAACGTGGCGCGTGTCCTTCACGACCCTTCTGGCCTCTTCGACGTATCGACCGGCGTGGCTCTCCCAGGAGTAGTTTGCGTGCGCCGCGGCCAGGCCGTCTTCGGACCAGCGCGACCAGCGCTGCGGGTCGCTCAGCGCGTCACGAATCGCTTCGCCGATCGCGTTGGAATCGAGCGCATCGACGAGAACCCCGTTGTCGCAGGTCCCGATGATGTCCTGTGGGCCGCCGTCATTCGTGGCGACCACCGGCACGCCGGTGGCCGCTGCTTCGAGCAGCGTGAGGCCGAAGGGCTCGGTGAGCGCAGGGTTGACGAAGATCCCTCTCGTCTTGGCGGCAAGCCGATAGAGCTCCGGCACGTCGCTTGACTCGTGATGCTTGGGATAGGCCACGCTGCCGTAGAGGTCGTAGCGATCGATCAGGGTGAGGATCTGCGTCAAGACACGGCGCGGGCCGGCTACCATTTGGCCGATGTCATCGCGGTTCCCTGCGACGATGACCAGGTTGGCCATGTCGCGAAGGCCTTCGGTTTCGCCGAATGCGCGGACCAGGCCTTCGAAGTTCTTCCGCTCGTCGGCGCGGGCCAAGGCCAGGACGATCGGCTTGGTCGGGTCATTCAGGAATCGGTCGAGCTCGGCGGCGATTCGCGGGCGTTCCCAGGCCTCGCCGGGCGGCGAGAAACGCGAAAGGTCGACTCCCGGCGGGATGACCTGCATGCGTTCGGGCTGGTAATGGTCGTAGAGCTCGTATTGCTCACGAACCTCCTGGCGGGTGCTTGCGATGACGAGCGCCGCGCTTTCGAGCGTGCGCTCTTCGGCCTCGATGCGCTGCGTGAAGCGGTACGTCTGCTCGCTGGCCTCTCCTTTGGTCGCGAGTCGCAGCTGCTTGACCCGGCCGAGCGAGTGGCCCGTGAACACGAAGGGGACCCCGAGGAGCTTCGCCAGGCGCGAGCCGACGTAGCCTGCGTCGGCGTAGTGCCCGTGGATGAGGTCAGGTGGGCGCTCCTGCATCCGCACGTAGCGCATCAGCTGGTCGAGAAGGCTGTCGAGGTGCTCCCAGAGCGATTCTTTTCGAAGGTAACGCCTGGGTCCAAAGGGGATGCGAACGATTTGGGCTCCGCGGCTGATCGGTTCGAACGGCCGCGCGTAGATCGGGTCCACACGCTTGTCCTGAATCAAGCGGGTGATGACATCGACGCGCTCGACCTCCGGATTCTCGGAGAGCGCCCTGGCCTGGTCGACGACGTACGAAACTTGGCCGCCCGTATCCGCGTCGCGGCCGAGCTCGATGTCGGTTGCCCGAACCAGTCCGTGAATCGTCAGAGACAAGACATAGAAAGAATTCGATCCAGGCGCGCTGATCGAGCCGGCGCTGGTGTCGACTGCCCATTCGGTCAGGTGCCTCTCGTAGAGCGCGAAGTCGGTCGTGGTGGCGCCGCGAATACCGCAGAGGTCTGCGGCGAACGCGGACGCGCGATCGAGGATGACCTGATCGCCCCATTCCTGGAGGAGCCCCAGGCATACGACGGCGCTAAACGCGTCGCCTGCGCCTACCGTGTCGATCAGATTCTTCATTGGCGCGGCCGGCGCTTCGAATACGTCCTTGCCACCGGCGATCGAAAGCGCCCCTTTGGAGCCACGTGTGATGATGACGCGGTCGATCGAGTGCTCCCGTGCAAGGCCGAGCGCCGCATCGCGGCAGTCCTCGAACGAATCGGTGGGCCTCGAGGTGAGCTCGGACAGCTCGTCGTCGTTGAGCTTCACCCAGTTGCCGGTGGACAGGCACCATTGCACGTTGTCTTTGGTCCACCACGGGTCGCGCAGGTTGATGTCGATGAAGGAGGGGGCGTCCGTCTCGGCTCTGAGCTTGCGAAGCGTCGCACAGCTTTCCTCGGATCGGAGGGCGAGCGAGCCGTGGTAGAGGAGCCCCACCGGTTCTTCGAAAGCACTGCGGAGCGCCGGCTCGGCGCGGATCGCGTCCCAGGCCTGGCCGGGCGCGATCTCGAAGCGGTTTTGTCCGTCGACCACCGAGGCGGTCACCTGGCCTGTAGGATGCTTCGGATCGACCTGGACCCCATGAGTCATCAGGTCCCAACTCGTCATCCGTTCGCGGATTTCTCGGCCCTCGGCGTCGTCACCGACCGCGCTAATCACCAAAGGATTCGAGTTGAACCCTCGCAAATGCCAGGCGACGTTGAACGGAGCGCCCCCCAAAACGCGGCTGCCATCCGCAAAGTGATCGAACAGCACCTCTCCGAAGATGACGGGTCGTTTGTGGAATCGATGCACAGGCTCTCAGCTGAAGCTTTCCTGGGTGCAGGTGGGCTCAGTCCCCGTTAGGCTCACGCCGAAATGAGCATAACATGGTCGCTGCTCGCGTCAGATCTGGACGGGACGCTGATTCCCCTCGAACGCGATCCTCAACGGTTACGCGAGGTGGCTGAACTTGTACGCGCCGTCGCGGAAAGCGTCAACCTCAGGTTGGCCTACGTCACGGGCAGGCATTTATCGCTTGCTCGCGAGGGGATCGCCGAGGTGGGTTTGCCCTCGCCCGACTGGTTCGTCTGCGACGTCGGAACGAGCGTTTTTCGAAAGGCCGACTCGGGATTCGAGCCGGATCAAGGGTATCGCGAGGCCATGCGGTCGGCCTTCGGTGGGCTGAGCGGCGCCGAGGTCCGCGCGGCGATTGGCGCGGTCGACGGGTTAGCGTTGCAAGAAGAAGAAAAACAGGGCGAGTTCAAGGTGAGCTACTACACCCAAGGCCGGCCCGAGCCCTACGTCGACTCCGTCCAAGCCAGGCTAGACGCGGCCAGTGCTCGGGTGAACCTCGTCGCAAGTCATGATCCTATCACCGATCGCGGGCTTCTCGACTTGCTTCCGTCAGGGGTCGCCAAAGACTATGCCGTCCGCTACCTGCACGACCAGAGCGGGGTCGACGAGCAACACCTTGTCTACGCGGGCGACTCGGGCAATGACCGCGCCGCGATGCTGGCCGGCTTTCGCGTCATCGTCGTGGGTAACGCTGACGAAGAGCTCAAGAAGGACCTGGGGATCGAAGCCGTCGGCCAGGGCATCGCCGAAAAGATCTATTTCGCCGAGCATCCGTACGCGAAGGGGGTGCTGGAGGGTCTGCGACATTTCGGGTTTGTCGCGTAAGGCGACACTGCGTAAGGGGACACGCTCCCGCTTCAAAACGTTCAGCATTTCGGTGACTTGGGAACCGCACCGCGAAAACCCATTGAGCGCGGGTGCTGCCGCGGGTGTGATGGGGCGTAGTTGCTGAGCATGGGGCCTGGTTTGGTTTAGTTACACCGCCCGCCCACCCCCGCCCGTAATCCTCCCTGGCGCGGCGGTCGCTTTGCTCCGCCTTGCCGGCGCACTTGCGCCGGGCTTCGCCCTTCGGGCTCGCGCTGCCGCCTGCTGTCTTTTGGGGGGTTGCCACGGTGCCGTACTTCTACCCAAATGGATATGAATGGAGGGGGTCGGAAAAATCCGCGATATGGGGCGGAGGCGACGCCGCGTGTGCCAATCCGCAAGTCAGCAACCACCGCGGATTGGCGCATGCGACGAGGCTCGGCTTGCGTGGCCTCAGGCTACAAGCCCCTCCGGCCACCTTTGCAAGCCGAGCCGTTCGACGCAGCCCCGTGTCGCGGGTTTTTCCGTGCCCCGCTATGACGGCGAGCTGAAGACCGGCCCGCACTTCCTTGGCCGAACCGCACGCTGATGCGAACCGCGCCCTGGCCGTCCCGGCATCGTTTCCATCGGCCTCCGCGATGTTGAGAACGACGCTGTTCATGGCTCGATGGATTTGGTCGAACAATGACCGATCCCGCTTCCGAACCACCGGAAGCACCTGACACAGCCCTCCCGCCGCCTGAAGCGCCCGTTGCTGAATGATGAGTCCCATGAGTGATCTCCTTTTTCTTTCGCGAGTGAGTCGGGTTCCCCAGAAGGGCGACGCCCGACCCCACTCACTCGCGAAAAAGGAGATCACGATGACAAAGTCGCCTCACAAAGGGACGTGCGACTCGCGCCGACACCGCCACTGGCACTGACGCTGTCGCTGACACTGACACTGAGGCTGCCGCGGATGTGGTGGGGGGTCGGAAGTGAACTTGGGGCCTGGTCCGGTTTAGTTACACCGCCCGCCCTCCCCCACCCGTAATCCTCCCTGGCGCGCCCTTTGCTTCGCTCGGACTTGCCGGCGCGTTCGCGCCGGGCTTCGCCGTTCCGGCTCGCGCTGCTGCCGCTACTCCCCCCGCCCCCCGAGCGTCCTCACATGCTCCACCAGCTCCCCAATCTGCTCCGGCGTCAGCAACTCGCCAAAGGCCGGCATCATCGGCGGATTGCCGCGGGTGATGAGTTGCGCGATCCGCGCGTCGTCGATGCCTTCTTGCCAGGCCGCGCTCGCGAAGCTCAGCTTCACCTGGGGGCCGCCGCGCCCTTCGGTGCCGTGACAGCGCGCGCA
>JABDJF010000528.1 GCA_013002645.1 Myxococcales bacterium | reverse complement strand
AAGATTTCCGCTCGAAAGTACCCTGCGTATGCGCAGTACCAGCAGTCGACCAGCCGCTTGATGCCCTGGTTCCCCGGGCAGGGCTAGGCTCGACGCGTTTGAAGGCCTAGCGAATGCGCCGATGCTCTAGGCTTGGCACGGCCTTGCGGACCTCGTCCACGTAGGCGGGATCGATCTCAGCGACCGCCACGCCTTGACCCGCTCCGCATTCGGCAAGGACGGTCCCCCAGGGGTCGGCGATGAGCGCGTGGCCATAGGAGCGCCGTTGGCCGTAATGGTGCCCGGTCTGCGCCGCCGCTAAGACGTAACATTGCTGCTCGACCGCCCGGGCGCGAAGCAGGACGTGCCAGTGGTCCTTGCCGGTCGTCAGGGTGAACGCAGCGGGAATGGCCAGGGCGATGGCGCCTCGATCGACGAGGCGACGATAGAGCTCCGGAAAGCGCAGGTCGTAGCAGACACTCAGTCCAAGCGTCCCAAATGGCGCGTCCGCAACGACCGCGTCGGAGCCGGGTTCGACGGTTTGCGACTCGAGCAGCTTGGTGCCGTCCGGCAAGTCCACGTCGAAGAGATGAATCTTTCGGTAGACGGCGGTGATCGAGCCATCGGCGCGCATGTAGATGCACGTGTTGCGCACCTTCCCCGGCGCTTCGCTCTTTTCCCAGAAGCCGCCGTAGACCACATCGACGCCCGCATCGGCGGCCGCATCCCGGCAGCGGTCGAGAATCGGTCCTCCGTCGTCGAGCGACTCGGCGATGCCGGCCTTCCCCTTCTCGGGACCCAAGTATGAAAAGCATTCGGGGACGAGCACCATCTCGGCGCCTCGATGGGCCGCTTCACGAACGAGCCGGTGGACCGTTTCCATGTTGGCGTCGACATCCGCGGTGGAAGTCATTTGCACGACGCCTGCCATCACTCGCTTCGACTCGCTCAATGTGAAAACCTACGCATCGACACGTTCATCAACAAGCCTAGGCCCAACATGGTCGAGAGCAAGCTCGACCCGCCGTACGAGAATAGAGGCAAGGTCATCCCGACGACGGGCAGGAGCCCTGAAACCATCCCGAGATTGACCACCGTTTGCCAGAAGATCATGGCCCCGACGCCTACGGCGACCACCGCGCCGAAGCGGTCTTTGGCTTGGGATGCGATGCGTAGCGACCAGAGCACCAGGAAAACGTAGAGGCTGATCAGAAGCACCGCGCCAAGAAACCCATGCTCTTCGGCCCAGACGGGAAAGGGGAAATCCGTGTGCTGGTCGGGGAGAAAGCGGAATCGGGTCTGGGTACCCTGGGTGAAGCCTTTGCCGGTGAGCCCACCGCTCCCGATGGCCACCAGCGACTGTTGGGTGTGCCAGCCCGAGTCCAGGAGATCGGTCGGTGTCCCTCCTAGGCGTTCCCAAAAGGCCGTGATGCGCTCCTTCTGGTAGTCCTTCAAGAGGTAGAACCAGGTCACTGGCGCTGCGACCACGAAGGTCGCCAGCAGCGTGACCACCGAGCGCATTTTGAGCTGCGTGAGCATCATGAGGCTCGCGAAGATGAACGCGAGGACCATCGCCGTGCCGAGGTCGGGCTGAAGAAGCACCAGCCCCATGGGCAGCGCGAGGATGAGCCCGGGTATGATGAGGTCGACGAGGGTGCGGCCCCCCGTTTTCGTGTCGTGGTGCAGGTACTTGGCAAGTGCGATGATGAGGCCGATCTTCATCAGCTCACTCGGCTGCAATGAGAACCCGCCAAGGGCGATCCAGCGCGTAGAGCCACGGACGCTCCGTCCGAGGACGAACACCAAGGTCAGCGCGAGGATGCAGCCGCCGTAGATCAGCCAGCCGTAGCGCTCGAAGTGGCGGTAGTCGATGGCAACGGTCAGCGTCGCCACACCGAAACCAAGAATCAGCCAATAAAGCTGCTGCACGTACGCATCCGAGGTCGTGCCTCCGTCGGTCGCGCTGTAGAGGTTGAGCACCCCGAACAAGGCGATCGTCGATACCGCGATGAAGAGCGGCCAATCGAAATCATCGCGGATGGTTCTGCCGATCGCCATCGCTTACTTGGCCTCCTCGGGGCCCGTCTCACCCAGGTACTGCTGCATGACGGAGGTCGCAATCGGTGCCGCGCTCGCTCCGCCCGATCCTCCGTGCTCGACGAGCACCGCAAAAGCCACCTGCGGATCCTTGGCGGGGGCAAAACCGGCAAACCAGCCGTGCGAACGGTCGAGGTACCAGGCGCTCGACGATTCCTCGGAGCGGCCCTTTCGACTGACGACCTGAGCGGTCCCGGTCTTGCCAGCTACGCGCACCCCCTCTTTGTTCCGCGCCCGGTACGCCGTACCGGATTCATCCTGGACCACGTCGATGAGCGCACGGCGCATCAGGTCGAGATGCTCCGGCGCGATGCCGACGTCCCGTTTGATTCGCGGCTGGAAGGTTTCAGAAAGAGAGCCGTCCGGCGACCTCACGTTTTGGACGACCTGCGGAACGTACAAGCTCCCTCCATTGGCGACGGCCGCATACGCAAGTGCGAGCTGAAGAACGGTCACACGCGTGTTGCCCTGCCCGATCGCGGTGTTGAGCGTGTAGCCGATGCGAAATTTCCCGTAGTGCTCCTCATACCATTCACGTGTCGCCAAGAAGCCTTTGGCCTCGCTGTTGACGCCGATGCCGCTACGCTCCGCGAATCCGAACGCCTTCGCGTAACGATTGATTCGCTCGAGCCCGACCTCCTCGGCGAGGACCCAGAAGTACACGTTACAGGATTGGACGACGGAGTCGTATAGGTCCACCCATTCGTGACGCTTGTTGCATCGGAACTTCTGCCGACCGATCTTGAGCGAACCGAGGCATTCGACCCGTTGCATGGGGTCGACGACGGCGTCCTCGAGAGCGGCCAGTGCCGTGAACGCTTTGAAGGTCGAGCCAGGGAAGTAGGTCTCGTACATGGTTTTATCTATCAAGGGGCGAAACGGGTCGGCGGTGAGCGCTGCATACCGTTTCGTGCTGAGGCCGCTGCTCATCTCGTTCGGGTCGTACACCGGTTTGGAGTAGAGCGCGCGAACGGCGCCGGTATGGATGTCGACCACGACCGCCGCCCCCGAAGGGTAAGGCCGAAACGCGCGTTCAAAAGCCTCCATTAGCTGCATGTCCAGCGTCAGCTGGATGTCATGGCCGGGGACGGGCTGCTTCAGCATCTCGACTTCGAGCGAGTCGGGGCGATTTCCTTCGAGGGACTCGCCTCGGGCATCGACCACGAGCCTGCGAAAGCCGCGCGACCCTTTGAGCAGGGCCTCATAGCGCTTCTCGAGCCCGCTACGACCGATTCGATCGCCGGGGTGATACGTGCCCGGGTCCGCCGCGCGCTCGATGTCCTCCGCATTGACCTCGTTCAGGTATCCGATCAGGTGCGCACCAAGCGTCGCGTATGGGTAGTCGCGAAGAGGAACGGTGACGATGTCGAGCGCTGGAAGCTCCGCCTGGTGAGTCTCGAGCGCTGCGAGCTGCTCGCGATCGATGTCGCCGAACAGCTCGAGCTGCTGGCTGCGCCGGCTGAGTGGTATCTGGTCCAAGCGCGTTTGGAGCGTAGCCTGGTCTGACTTGCTCAAGTCCATCAACGACGCGATGCGATCCAGGTCTTCAGGCTGAAGCAACCGCGGCGTCGTGTAGACGTCGTAGGACGGCCGGTTCGAAGCCACGACACGGCCGGCGATGTCTCGAATGACGCCGCGCGTGGCAGGGAGCTCCAGGGTCTTGGTGATGTTCTGCTGTGCAATGCCCGACCAGCGATCGCGCTGGAAGAGCTGAACCTGGGCGACGCGGACGATGATCCCGCCAAATACCAAAACGACGAAGAGCGCCATCCAGCGATACCGCTTTCGAAACTCACCGACTTCTCGCCTCTGAGAGAGCGTGATCATGTCGGCGCCCGCTCAGATTCGGGGTCGACCCCTCGAACCAAGGCAAACAAAATCGGTGCGAGGAGTGCCGTCGCGAACGACGAGGCGAAGAGCGCAATCGTCAAGGACCCGCCGCTTCGCGCGATGCCTCCCGGCGTGAATCCCCGGATCAGCTCGAGCAGGCCTCCGAGGAGCAGCGTCAGCACAAAAGTGAGCACCATCTCGAAGACGATGCCGCGAAACGAAAGAAGGTATCCGATCAGCGAGGCGCTGAAATAGCCGACGACGAATACAAAGGTGTGAAGGCCGAGCGGATTTCCGCTGAAAAAGTCGTAGAAATAGCCGATGGCAAAGGCCGTCGCGGCTCCGCGAAGCACCGGTATGCCTGGGGCGGTTCCGAGCGCAAACACGAACGGGAGTCCGAAGTAGGGCGAGAAAGGATGAGGGGCGAGCAGTCCCGAGAAGACGGACTGCAGGAGCAGGATCGCAAAGACGACCGCGACGATGATGATGCTCGCTCTTGTGCCCCGCATGCTCGCCACCCTAGAGGGCGTCCGGGTCCTTTGGCCCGGACGTCAGGATCAGAACCTCGTCGAGCCTCGTGAAATCGACCGCAGGAGTCACCTCGCCTTCCTGGTGGAGGCCGAGCTCCTGGCCTCCGACCTTGCTGACGGTTCCGATGAGGATCGAGGCGGGGAACTTCTTACCGAGGCCCGACGTGAAGACTTCATCCCCAACGGCTACCCGGTCGTCCATGCGGTCGAATTGGATACGACATCGATATCGGCCTCGTTCGCCGAGCCCTTCGAGCCGGCCGCGGGCACGGTTTTCTCCGACCACGACATCGACGCGGCTTTCCGGATCGATCGTCAACAACACATCGGCAAAGCGACCGGATACGCGTCGAATCTGACCGACGAGGCCCTGGTTGGCGACCACGGGCATTCCGGCATGGACACGTGCTTGTTCGCCCTGGTCAATGGCGAGCCGAACGACCCGAAACGAAGGCGAGATGTCTTTGGCGATCACGCGAGCGGTCATCGTCTCTGTTGCCATGCGTTCTCTCAAACCCAACAGCGACTCCAGCTCTCTAACTCGTTGCACATCGGACCGGAGCACCCGCATCTCACGCTGCAACCGATCGTTCTCGGCCCGCAAGTGATCGTTGTCGCCTTTGACGTCTATCAAGTAAACGTAGTCTTCGACGATGCTCGTGACGCCGTCTGCGGTCCACTCGGCCACGTATTGAATCGGACCGCTCACTTGAAGCAATGCGCGGTCGAGCCAGGAAAGCTCCGACGGATCTCTGAGGTTGGCCCGCAAAAAAATGGCCGGAACGATCAGCAGAGCGAGCAAGATGGCGGCATCTCGAATTGTCTGGAAGTAGTTCATCGCCGCGTCCCTGCTCCTCGCACTACGCGATCGTCACCTCACGGAGAAGATCCAAATGGTCCAGCGCCTTGCCGGAACCGAGCACGACGGCGGACACCGGATCGTCTGAAACCATCACGGGAAGCCCTGTTTCCTCGCGCAAAAGCACGTCGAGGTTCTTTAGAAGCGCCCCACCGCCGGTGAGAACGATGCCCTTGTCGACGATGTCGGCCGAGAGCTCGGGCGGAGTTCGTTCGAGCGCCATCATGACCGCTTCGATGATGGCGTTGATCGGCTCGGTGAGCGCGTCGCGAATCTCGTCGGCATTGACGATCACCGTCTTTGGGACTCCGGCGACCATATCGCGGCCCTTCACTTCCATCGTCGCAGCTTCACCGTCGGTGTAGGCGGTGCCGATGGTGCACTTGACGCGCTCAGCGGTCTGTTCGCCGATCAAGAGATTGTACTTGCGCTTGAGGTACGCGATGATCGCTTCATCCATCTTGTCACCACCGACGCGAACGGACTGCGAGTACACGATCCCGGCGAGCGAAATGACGGCCACTTCGGTCGTGCCACCACCGATGTCGACGACCATGTTCCCGCTTGGCTCCGTGATCGGCAGTCCAGCGCCGATGGCCGCGGCCATGGGCTCTTCGATCAGGAACACTTCTCTAGCCCCCGCGCCCTCCGCGCTCTCTTTGACTGCGCGCTTCTCAACCTCGGTGATTCCAAACGGTACGCAAATGATGATGCGCGGCTTGACGAGTGTTCTGCGATCGTAGTGGGCACGCGCGATGAAGTAGCGGAGCATCGCCTCGGTGATGTCGAAGTCCGCGATGACGCCGTCTCGCAGCGGCCGGACCGCGCGAATCGAGCCAGGCGTCCGGCCGAGCATCTCCTTGGCTTCCTTGCCGACGGCCAGGACCCGCTTTCCGCCACGCGGGTCAGCCTGGACCGCAACTACGGACGGCTCGCAGGATACGATGCCCCGGCCCTTCACGTAAATCAGGGTGGTCGCCGTGCCCAGATCGATGGCGAGGTCGTTCGAAAAAAGGCCGTAGAACCAGTCGGTGATCATGGCTGTGAGCGGGGAACCCAGAGAAGAACCTGAGGAGAACTAGCGAGAATTCCCCACCATTTCCAAGGGCTTCAGAGTGCAGGCCGG
>JABDJF010000504.1 GCA_013002645.1 Myxococcales bacterium | reverse complement strand
CCCGAGCTCATCGGCCCCGCCTCAACGCGCTCTGCGAACTGTGCCGTATCGATGATCGGATTCCAGACTTTGGCACCTCGATGCGACGCGATGGCCTTCCGAAGCATCTGGACGTCGAATGCAGCGTGGTGGGCGACCAGCACAGCATCGCCCGCGTAGGCGAGGAAGCGGGCAGCGGCTTCGTCTTCGGGAAGCCCGTCGGAGAGGTCGTTCGGGACCAGGCCGTGAATGACGGCGGCACTCGCACCACCGACGTCGCGCTGTGCCACCATGGCTTCAAAGGCATCATCGAGCTGAACCTCGGGCCCCGACATCGCCACGCCAGCGATCGAGAGAAGACGGTTCTTCGCCAAATCAAGACCGGACGTTTCACTGTCGAAGACGACGAAACGGACATCGGAAAGGGGGGTCCCCTTGGAGAGCCGGCTCTTGCTGGCCATGTAATCGCGCAAGGCTCGCGGCCACGCGCTGGCGGCAGCCGAAAGCGGCCGGTCGGGGATCAGGTTCTTCAGGAACTTCGGAAGCAAGCGCACCTCAGCGCAGGAAATCGGTTCGGTATCTCGACGTCAACATCAACTGGACGTCTTTGACAACCGAAAACGTATTCCGGACCGTTTGGCGCTCTAGCTTGTTGAGCTCCTTGATGTGCACATAGCGTCCCGAAGTGCCTCGGTTGAGCCCTTCGAGGGCCCGAATCCGCATCAGGATCTCATAGGCCATCCCGGCTTCGCCCGCGAGTCTCGCGAGGTGCTCGTGAGTCTCGCCAATCCGCTGCCAGCGCTCCGCCGTGCTTCCGTAGATGTCGATGCCCAGGTCGTACACCAGAACCCGTGCCGCATCGGCGAGCGGCATCATGGCGCGGGCCTTGATGTCGAACGCATCGCGATGTTCGCCGCTGCGCTCGACGATCATGTTGCGAAAGAAGCTGAGCGGCGGTGGATTGCGGGTCGCGTTGAGCGCAAAGAACGAAAGAAACGAACGGTCGACGGTGATGCTCTCGAAGATGTGACCTTTGAGCTCAGCGGCCAGCGCATTCTCCCCGTACACGGGACGGAAGTCGAAGAAGATGTTGGTGTGCATCACCGCAACGTTCTCGGGCTCCCGAATCCACTGTGAGAAGCAGCGCTTCCACGCTCCCAGCGGCTGATTCCACTTCGGGTTGCTCGCCATGACGTCGCCAGGGCAGCGCTCGAAGCCCGCTTCGACGAGAATGTCCACCACCAGCTCGCCAAGCTCGAGAAAAAAACGCTCTGCGCGTCCGTCGTCTTCGCCGGGGTCGGCATAGAGAATCGCGTTGTCCTGATCGGTGCGTAGGAGCTGCTCCTCGCGCCCTTCGCTGCCGAGGGCCAGCCAGCAAAACGGCACTGGGGGCTGCAGGCCGCGACTGTCGAGCTCTTCTAGAGATAATCGAATCGCCCTGCGAATGAGCGTGTCGTTGATCTCCGAGATCATGTTCGCGAGGAAAGACATCCCTACTTCGTCTTGGAGGTACTGGCGCAGGAGCTCCTCGGCCTGGTCCCGAAGCACGCGAAGGCGCTCTTTGGTCTTGGCACGCGAGATCTCGGTCAGAATCACGGTCGGGTGGCTTCCCTGCGTCTTCAAGATGTCGTGTTCCGACACGATGCCGGTCACGGGGGTATGGGGCGTGCCGTCCTCGGTGACCGCAAAGTGGTGAAGATGCTTCTTCATCACGGTGGCGATCATCGAGGACAAAGTCGTCTGCTCGTCGATGGTCAGAACCGGCGAGCTCATGATCGCCGAAATGAGCTCCGAGACGTCCCGCCCCTGTCCCACGACCTTCGACCGAAGGTCGGAGTCGGTTACGATACCCAGCGGACGCCGGTCTGCGTCGACGACCAATATAGAACCGACGTTGCGCTCGCTCATCATCGAGGCGGCTTCGCGGATGGTCGTCTCCATGCCGCAGGTCAGTACGTCGCGCACGGGGTCCACACGGCGCACGTCATCTCCTGTCTCCGATGCTCGCTCGTGACGCCTCGCCGCCCGCACCGCGATGAGCCGATTGGTCTCTCCCAGCTGAGGAACGTCGCCGGCAAAGTCCGCAGCAAAGAACATCGCCACCCGGGGCGCTTCGGCTACCAGCTCGTGTAGTTGATCCTTCGAGAGAACGTAGAGCAGGGTGTCGTCTTTCGCCCGCGTGCTGGCGGCGTAGGGTCGATCTCCAAGCAGCGCCCGAACACCGAAGATATCGCCGTCGTCGCAAACATCGGCGAGAACGTCCGCGCCGTCAACGCGCTGAATGACCTGGATTTCGCCTTTGACCAGAACGTAGAATTCGGGGCCGGGCGTGCTCCCCTGCTCGAAGACGACTTCGCCCGGCTCCAGGTATCGAATGCGCACGCCTTTGGCAATGCGGTCCAGCAGCTCGCGGTCGAGCTTGTCGAAAGGAGGATACTTCGACAGTCGGTTGGCCACCGTGAGAATCATGGAATCGGACGTCATGCTCGCTATCTCCCCAAGGCTCGTTCGACGATCTCCGAGACATCTTTCGAGACCCCTGGTCGACCCGCGATGCGCTCGAGCTGGGCCTTCATCAAGCCGGCTCGGCCGGGCTCGAAGCGCCTCCATTGATTGAAGCTGGAGACGATGCGGGAGGCCACCTGCGGGTTGATCGCGTCGAGCGCAAGGACGCGGTCGGCGATGAATCGGTACGCTTCTCCGTCGGCGCGATGAAAGGCGACGGGGTTGCCGGCTGCGAAGGCAAAAAGCAGCGAACGGGCCCGATTCGGGTTCGCTAGATTGAAGTCCGGATGATTGGAGAGCGCGACCACGCGGTCGAAGGCTGCGGGCGAGCTCGACATGGCCTGCATGCGAAACCACTTGTCCAACACCAACGGTTCGCCGCGCCAACGGTCGTAGAACTCGGCGATCGCGCCATCCACCTCGGATGAATCGAGGTCGACGAGCGCCGAGAATGCGGCTTCGTAGTCGGTCATGCCGGTGGACGAGCGGAACTGCGCGACCGCCAGCCCAATCGTCTCGGGCTCTTCGAGCGCCACCAGGTAGCGCAGCGCGCGGTTCTTGAGGCGTCGTCGATCGATCTCCGCCTTGTTCACGCGGTCGGTGCCCTGGCTGTTCTCGACATAGGTCCGCATCCAATCTTCCCGAAGGGCGGCGCCGAGCTCGCGCACCAGGAAATCACGCGCTCGATGCACGGCATCGGGATCGACCTCGCTCAGCTCTTGAGAAAGCAACTCCTCGGATGGAAGCGAAAGCGTCAGGGCCTTGATCGACCCGTCGAGACTCGGGTCGGACAGGATCCTGTGAAACGCGTGTACCAGTGCAGGGTCCATGTCGAGCGCCTGCCCGTCGAGCACTCGTCCTACGAGCCCGAGCAAAACGTCCTTGGCAAACGTCTGGCCTGCCTCCCAGCGATTGAACGGATCGGGGTCATTCGCCATCAAGAACGCAAGCTCCTCTCGGCTGCGCTCCATTTCGAGCTTGATCGGCGCGGAAAAACCACGAGCGATCGACGGCACCGGCCGCTCTCGAACGTTCTCGAAGGTGAAGGTTTGCTTGCTTTCCAATAGCTCGAGCGTGTGTGCAGTCCCCGCGATGTCGTTGCCGTTCGCGCCCAGCAGCCCAACGCGAACCGGAATCGGGAGCGGTTCAGGCTTGGCAGCGTCGGGAAAGACGCGCTGCGACTGAGCGAGCGTCAGGGCGTAGCTGCCGGCCGACTCGTCCCAGGCGCCGCTCGCGCGAACCACCGGGGTTCCTGCGTGGCTGTACCAGCGCTCGAGCTGACTGAGGTCCAGATCATTGGCCTCGGCCATCGCCTGACGGAAGTCATCGCATGTCACCGCGCGACCGTCGTGCATCTCGAGATAGCGCCGAAGACCTTTTCGAAACCCATCCCGACCGAGAAGCGTTTGGTACAGCCGCACCACCTCCGCGCCCTTTTCGTAAACCGTGGAGGTGTAGAAATTGTTCATCTCGATGTAGGACTCCGGTCGAATCGGATGCGCGAGAGGGCCGGCGTCCTCGGCGAACTGGGCTGTTCGAAGCCGGGTCACATCCTTGATGCGCTGCACGGCCGGCGAGGTCATGTCCGCCGAAAACTCTTGGTCCCGAAACACCGTGAGCCCCTCCTTGAGGGTCAGCTGGAACCAATCACGGCAGGTGACCCGATTCCCCGTCCAGTTGTGAAAGTACTCGTGCGCAACGACGCCTTCGATCCCTTCGTAGTCATCGTCGGTCGCGGTCGATGGCTTGGCAAGCACGTACTTCGAATTGAAGACGTTCAGGCCCTTGT
>JABDJF010000454.1 GCA_013002645.1 Myxococcales bacterium | reverse complement strand
CCTCCAGCTTGGTGAGCTCGCCGCACAGCGTCGACCACTCCCAGGACGTGTAGGCATCGATCACTTCGCCCTTCGCGTTGTGCGTCATGAGCTCGACTTCTGTGTGGTTTCTCTGTAAACGGCCCCGTGGTGAACCGTCTCTCGACATCAACAACGCAACGATGGCTGGCCACGGTTGCACTCGGTCTTGCGATTGCTTGCGAATCAAATCCCGGAGACGGTGATCAGACGCCCTCCCCGCCGGAGCCGGAAGAGGCGGTGCTGTCGGTGGTGCCACTCGACTCGCTCAGGAATGTGCGCTTTCCCTGGTACACCGCCGATGGTTCGCGAATCCTCGCTTCTGCGGAGTCGGACGAGTTTACCGGCACGCAGATCGTGTCCTTCCAAGTCGACGGCTCGGGCATCCAGTGTCTGACATGTGATGTCTGGACCGATGAGGGCACACCCCTTTTGAAGCCCATTGCGTTTCGGGACGGCGCGCGGGCGATGCTGCGCGTCGGCGCCCAAACACCCGTTACCCCAGCCGACCACGCCGTCCTCGAATGCAGTCCCTCGGTCACCGACTGTCAGACCGCCATGGTGATCCCGATCGTCCCCGCTGCGGCGGACGACGACAACGTATTGCAGGACCAGCGCGAGTTCCGACCGGCACCCGACGGCACACATGTGGCGTTTTCTCAAACACGGGCTTCGGCCTCGGGCACTCCCGAGTTTGTCGGCCTCTTCGGTGAGCTCGTTCTCTTCGAGGATCGCTACGAAGTCCGAAACGCGCGCGTCGTCAGCGAACGGGTCGAGATCAAGCAATTCACGAACGACGGAGCTGCGCTCATCGTGACGCGCTTCACCGATGGGTTCGAAGCAGCCAACCCCGACAACGTCCTCATCGACCTCGCGACAGGCGAGGAAACGCGCGTCACCTACGCCCTCGACTACGACGAACCGCTCGAATACTCGCCCGACGGACAATGGTTTGTCGTGGGCAGTGGCCGCGGAGCCGGGCTCTTCGAGACCGTGAGCCAGGTCAAGCGGCCCGGGTTCATCAATCCGGGAATCGAAACGCTGTTCTCGTCGCTCTTCCTCAATCGTAACCCGGAGCTCCTGGAACCGTGGCTGGTCGACCGCTATGGCGCCCGCGGCGACTACATCGGGCAGCGGCTCAATCCCGGGTCGCTCGAGTCGGGCTGGAACGCCCGGTCGATCACCAACTGGAAGCCGGATGGAACCGCGGTCGTGACTTGGGAGTCCAGGCTCGACGATTCGAGCGTGACCCGGGTCGTCGTCATTCGCCTTCCCGACAGGACGCCCCTCGAGATCGGCGCGCCACCCGAGCCCTCCCCCACTCCGACTTGGGCACCTGCAGCAGAGGGATTTGTGCCCGAGGGGCTGCGTCCCCAATCGTCGCGAGATGGGGCGGTGTCGGGGACTGCGGAAATCACATTCACCGAAGGGGAGCCCAATACCTTGGAGGTCGTCTACACGAACTTCTCGGATGATGGCGACTGGGTGGTCGGCGGCGTCGAGCGCTCGGAGTACACGCCGGGGCTGGCGGGGTCGACGACGTACAACGCCGAGCTGACCTTGAGCGGCGCCCACACGGGTTTCCTCCGCGCCGAGGGCGTCTTGATCACCGCGGGGGCCATCGGGCCCGCCATCACGTCGGAAGTCGACGGGCGGCAGCTGGAGCTGTCGATTCCCTAGCCGCAGGCGAGAGAAGGCTTCAAACGAGCGCAGCCAACTCAAGGCCGTCTTCGTACGAATTCGTGCCTGCTGACCACCGCGCTTTCGCCGCAGCACATCAAACGCCGCGAACATCGCGCCAACCTCCGCAAGCTCCCGATTCACATCGCCTCCACCGATAAGCATTCGAGATCGATCCTCGCTTGCCGCGCTCAACGCCTTCGGCTTGTTCGCGGCGGGGGCCTCCAGCCAACATCTTCGAACTGGTTGGACGCGGTCACCTCACCTGAATGTCTCGATTGCCGTTCCTGACGCGCCTTGGATCGCGCCCTGATCGCTCTCGTTGAGGTTTCGGAGGTCTTCCTGTTCGCGCTCTACGACTTCGAGCTCATTTTCGGCGTCCTTCAGCCTCTTCCGGGCTTCCTCCACGTTCTGCCGGGCTTCTTGGACTTCTGGAGTCGTGTCCTCCTCGACCTCCGCGCCTTCTTTGGCCGCCTTCTCCGCCTTTCGCGTCTTGACAGTGGTGCCGACTGTCGCCGCCGTCCGGCCCACGTCACCGCCGATCGAGATGATGAAGAACCTCTCCCTCACGGCAAGCGACCCTCTTGCGGTCGGATCCTCGGTGGAGAAGTCGGTGCCGTTGGTGTAGCCGCGGCCGAATAGCGCCGTGAGGCCAACCGAAACACCGTTGGCATTCTTGTGACCGCCGAGAGAAGCACTGAACCCGAACCTGTCGACGCTGAGCTCCCGATTCTCATCTAGCGGCGCATCGATGGCGCCCGAGTTGTCGGTGAGAAAACCGAACCGGGTGAAGATATTGGGCGTGATCTCAACCTCGGCTCCGACGGAGATGTTCCAGACGAACTTCCGAGCGGTCTCCGTCACCAAGAACACGCCCGTCGCGTCGAGGGCGGGGTCGACGCCCGGTGGGGGGTCGGTGATTCGCCCCGACCGAACGGGCCCCACGAACTGCAGATCCAGCGCCACCGTGGCTTTCTTGGTCAACACGTAGGAGGTGCCCAGTCGAAGGATCCAAGGCACCGGCGAGTTCGCATTGGACGAGACGTCAACGAGAGCCGAGGTCGACGGGGCGGGGCTGACTTGGGCGTTGATGTCTGAGAGCTCGAATCGAAGCTCGGACTTGCCGCCAATCGGAATTCCTGGGGGCTGAAACATGAGCCCGACCCGCCAGCGCTTGCCGATCAACTGCATGAGGCCGAGGCGGAACACCAGGTGCCAGGCGCTCAGGTTGAAGTTGGTGCTCCGATTGATTTGCCTGGCGTCTTCGACGCAGAAGGGGAGCTGCGGGTTGGTGGGACATGGGCTTCCGCTGCTGGGGTTCTGACGGCCACCAAAGCCCAACGCCAAGGTCTCCACGTGGTCGAGCGTTCGATTCGAGGCGAAGATGCTGAGCCCAGCGAGGAACCGCTTGAGGGGGCGCCACCCAAAACCCACTCCGAGATAGGTTTGCCGGTCGACCTGAAAGAACTGAATGCTGTTCGTGCGTTCAAACGAGTCCATGAACCGGACATCGCCGCCGAGTTGCTCGTTGTACGTCTGAAACGCGGATATCGCGATCTGGAACGCGTGGCGGTTCCCGTACTCTTCCCTCGTCTTTCCGAGCGCAAAGGTCGCGGCGGCAAAGATCGGCAGCGACGGGCTCGATTCGATATCCAGGTTCGCAGGATCACTTCCAGGTCGGGGGAGGACCGCGCCTTCGATTTCGATCTTGCGGAGCTGAAACAGAGCCAGGCTTCCCTGCAAGAGCCGAGGCTCCAAGAGCGGAAGTCCCGCAGGGTTGTACCAGATGGCGGCTCCATCCGCGGCGTAGGCGGTGTAGGCAGCGGCCATGCCGCGCGACCGTTCTCCAAGCTGCAGCGTCTGATAGTGAGTCGAGTCAGCGACCGCAATGCCGGCCGGGAGCGTGAAGGCGGACGCCCAGCATACGACCAGCAGCAGGCGTCCCAGACAGTGCCTCGAGATCACGCGTCGACAGCGCACCCTTGCTAGGATAGCGTCTTCTCGCTCGAAGAACGGAGAAACCAGCCATGAAGCACGCCGTCTTGTCGTCGAGACGTGGAGTCGCCGAATGTGGTATGCAGCGCAATCTCCGTTGAGGGGCTTCATGCAACGTAGGCAAGCGACCAGATCTGCTTCAGCTCTCGCCCTATTCGCCGTCTGCGTGTCGATATGGCTCATCCCTGCATCGGCGTCGGCCGTGCCGAAGCTCGACATCAAGGTGTTTCTCGGGGTCGGGTCGACGACACTGGTGCCTCGGGTTCCGGAGTACCAGCTCTCGAATGGCGTGGTTGTCGGCGGCAGGGTCGCGAACACGCAAGGCAACTGGCAGGGTGGCCTCAGCGCGCGCGTTCGATTCGACAACAAAGTCTTCACCGAGATCGCGATGGTATTCAGTCGATTTGGATTTACGGTACCGCAAGAGTCGGTCGACATCTGCCTCGAGCAGAACGCCGCCACCCCCGAGGCTTGCGACGGCATCGCGGACCTGGTCGGCAAAACCGGAAGGATGAACTCTTTCGACATTCCGATCACCGCCGGATACGTGCCGTACCGCAATCCCTATTTTGGGATCTTCCTCTACGGAGGCCTCGTCAACAAGTTCAACATTCGAGGCTTCATCGAGACCAACGGCAACCGAAAGGGGCTCAAGTTCAAACCGAGGGAAGCCGACTTCGTCATCTACCAGGTCGGCCTTCGTT
>JABDJF010000450.1 GCA_013002645.1 Myxococcales bacterium | reverse complement strand
GGCGCTGGACCGCTTCGAGCACTTCGACGACGTACGGCAGAAGCACTGCTGCGACATCTGCATCGCCGGCATGCCCATTTCCGGCGAAATGCTCAACCGAAAGATCGAGTGCAAGCCGCTCAAGCTTCCGCCTCGCGCGGACGCCAACGACATCGCCTGTCGCTGGGAGTATCGGATCCGCGATCAATCCTGAGCGGCGAGCCAAGCTGCAGTCTGGCTCTCCGCGAGCTCGAGGAGGTTGCCAAGGGCAACGCTCACGTCGACGAGGTGTAGCCCCCATCCCATTGCGCCCCGAAAATCGCCATTGAAGTCGTCCGCGCGTGGGTCCTCGGGGTCCGCCAACACGCTCACTTCGAGGTACTGATAGCCGTTGCGATCGACGCATTCGCTCTGAATGAAGTCAGGCATCGAGTAGAACGGCGTCGCGATCGGATCCTGCGCGTCAGGGTCGGCGTAGGGGCTCGAACCCTGACCCAGCGCCACGGTGAACACGCCTCGGACCACCCCGGGGAAGTAAGGCTTGAGGGTCGCCTTGCCGCCCGCCATTGCGGCGGGATTCACACAGCCGGCCACCGTGCTTTCGTCACCAGTATTGGCAAAGAGCGCATCGGAATCCGGAGGCTCACGGTCGCGCCAGCTCGAATAGGTAACGAGACAGCCGGTTTGGTCGGCCGACCGACAGAGCGGCGTGCTTTGAAACGTACCACCCAGGTCTTGCCCCTGGGGCACCGCAATGGTGGTGCCGAGCAAGTAGGCCGCCACCAGCCGGCTCGCAAGCGCGGCATCGGTTTCGACTTCCTCTTGGATGAGGCGCGTCAGATGACCGGAGCCTTGGGAGTGCCCGATCAGGATCACCCCGCGGCCGTCGTTCTCGTTCGCGATGTAGTGCTTGAACGCATCAGCCACGTCGCCGTATGCAAGCTCCCGGTCGCCCACGTATTGGTCGTTGAAAAGTACCGACAAGGTGATTTGCCGATGAATGGGCGCGAAAACTCGACAGACGGAATTGAACCGAGCGATTTGCTCGAGAGCGATGAAGATCTCTTCTTCGTTCGCTTCGAGGTCGGAGTTGCCGCCTGTGTCGAAGCTTGCCGTCGGGTAGACATAGAAGCAGTCGATGGGCGGCTCGTTCGCTGGCACGTGCGGGACCACCGTCGCGCTGCCATCCGCGGTCACGAAGGTTGCGTCGAGGTCTTGCAGGCAAACGTTGGCTTCGGCTTCCTGGTCGGGGTGGCAGAGCCAGGGATCGAGGCTTTGATAGACCTGGCTCTGATAGCCCGCGTACGGCTCCGCTGTCCCAGACGAGCTCGAATCGCTGCAACCGAAGGCCGCAATCATGGCTGCAAGAACGGTCCGTCGAATCCAAAGAATCATGAAAAACCTCCAAGTAATGAACCGCAGGATGATGCAGTTCCGGTCGCCCGCAAGCGAGCAGCCGACCATGGCAAGGAACTGCCCATTTGGGTGACCTCGTCGACCGGGCTCGATTCTCCAAGGCTGGAAGAAACTTCGACGTTTGGTCGGTAGATCGCGATAGGCTTCGCCGCGACATGACGAAGAATCCGAATTTTCGAGCCGGTTGGCTGCTCTGCTCGCTGTCTGCGCTGTTTTGCGCAGCCGGTGCAGCCCGCGCCGACGACGAGGCTGCTGAGCTTACTAGTATCGAATCCGAGGAAGGTTCGAACGAGGAGCAACCAAAGCTGCACGCAACCTTTGCCCATGGCTACCCGGTTCGCTTTGCACGACGGCCGTTGGTTCTCGACGAAGGGATGGTTCGAGCGGATGGCCGGCTCACCGTCGGCGGGGTGTTTGGACCGGGTACCTTTTCGTCGTTGGACATCGGAGGAGCGGTCAGCCCCATCGAGAACCTCGAGGTCGGCCTGAGCACGGAGCTGACCGGGGCCGTCCCCGCTCCGGGCGGTGTGGGCCTGATCACCGTGCTGTTTTCGCCAACCGCGAGCTACGGGGACATCCCGATCTACGCGCGTTATCAGTACGGGCAAAGCGAGATCGCGCTTGCCGCGGTCGACTTGGTGCTGGTCCTGCCGAGCAACACCGATTTCTCCCTCACCGCAGGTTTCCCGCTGCGCGTCTTGGAGCTCTTTGACCTCTTCACGATGGACATGAACATCAACATTCGATATCGAAACGGCGACAAGTACGCAGCATTCATTCCGAACCCGTCGAAGAACACCGCCGACTTCACCTTTTCGGGAGCCAGCATCGTCAACATCACGGACCACGGCTACATCGAGATCGGCGGTGGCGTCGGGCTCATCAATGTCGGCGGCGGAGAAGGCGCTAGGAACGTGGTGGAGCTCCCCTTCTTCATCGGTGGCGGTTACACCTACGAAGGCAAAGTGTTGGCCGACATTTTCGCCCAGTTTGGTTGGCAGCCCTTGATGATCGCCAATGGGCCGCCCAACGTCGACACGTTCAACGTCGGGGAGACCTGGTACGTCACGCTGGGCGCGACCGTGCACACCAGGGCACTCTTCGGCACGCACAAGCCGTAGCTCAGACGTCCGTCGCGCCAAGTCGTTCGAGCAAGGCCTTGGCCATGTCCGCGACTTCTTGGCGGTCGAGCTCGCGGCTCTCGCTGCTCTGATAGCGTTCGATGTCGGTCTCGGGCAGCCTCTCGAGGAACCGGCTTGGGGTGATCTTCACGAGCCGGCCGCGCGCGACGCGTTCTTTGTGACGCGTGAGGTAAAGAAGGTCGCGCGCCCGCGTGACGCCGACATAGAACAAGCGACGTTCCTCTTCGAGGTCGGCCACCGAGGCGTCGGTGATCTTGGGGTCGGTCGTGCGCGCATGGGGCAGCACGCCTTCGACACAGCCGATCAAGAACACTACGGCAAACTCGAGTCCCTTTGCGGAATGCAAAGACGACAAAGTCACTTGCCTGTCGTCTTCTTCTGGCTCGTCCGAGTCACTCGAATCGAGCGCGATGTGGTGGAGCAGGCTTTGCAGGGCCTCACGATCGGCGCCAGAACGCGCCTCGAGCCGCTCGATGCTCCGTGTCAAAAAGTCGATGTTGGCCCGCCGTCGTTTCGCATCGGGGCTTTGGCTGGCGTCGTCTTGCAACATGCCCACGGCGCGCAGCAATGACGTGGCGGTGTCCGCGAGCCCGGCCCCCTGAAAGCCCTTCGCTGCGGTTTCGATCGCTTCGCTCAGTCGAACTGCAGAAGCTCGAGCACGGGCCGAGAGCGGCTCGATTTTTTGCGCGCTCTTCAATGCCCGAAAAAGGCTCATGCGGTGCGCCTCGCCGTACTCTGCGATGTGGCGAAGGGACTGCGCTCCGAGACCCCGGGGCGGTGCGTTCACAATCCGGCGAAGCGAGAGCTCGTCGCGCGGATTCAAGGTCACGCGCATGTACGCGATGCCGTCTTTGATCTCTTTCCGGTCGAAGAACTTGGTCCCCCCAAAAACCCGGTACGCGATTCCTGCGATGCGGAGCTCCTCCTCTAGCAGCTTGGCCTGTGTGTTGGAACGGTACAGCACCGCGATCTCACGCGGGTCGGTGCCCTCTTTTTGGAGCTTGCGGATCTCGGAGGCAACGAACTTGGCTTCCTCCTGGGGTTCGGGAAGCGCGCAGATTCGCACCGGCGGCCCAACTTCTCGGACCGCCCTCAAGACCTTGGCGTAGGGCCGTTTGCTCGACTGTTCGATCGCCGCATTCGCGACATTCAAGATCGACGCCCGAGATCGATAGTTTCGCTCGAGCTTGGTAATGACTGCGCCTGGAAAATGCCGCTCGAAATCGAGAATGTTGTCGACGCAGGCGCCGCGCCAGCCGTAGATCGACTGATCGTCATCTCCGACGACACATACATTCCCCCGCTCGTTGGCAAGCAGACGCACCAGATCGAGCTGCGCCACGTTGGTGTCCTGGAACTCGTCGACGAGGATGTGCGCGAACCGTCCACGCCACTTGCTTCGAATCCCAGGGCGTCTACGGAGTAGCCTGACCGGCTTAACGACCAGGTCGTCGAAATCGACCGCGTGCATGTGCCCGAGAGTCGACTCGTAGGAAGCGTAGATGCTTGCGGCGGCTTGGTCGTACTCGTCATTGCGGGCTGGCAGCTTTGCGGGCTCGCGCATCGCATTCTTCCAAAGTGAGATTCGTGAGTGGACGGCCTGCGCGTCGAGCTGCCGATCGGCGCTGCTTTCGGTGCGCAGAAGCTCCCGAACCACGCCCAGGCTGTCGCCTTGATCGAAGATTGTGAAGCGCGCACCGAGACCTAGCGCCTTGGCCTCTTGACGAACGAAGCGCACGCCGAAGCTGTGAAACGTCGACAACCAGATCCCGTTGGCCTTCTCGCGACCAATCATGTCGCCAAGGCGCGCGCGCATCTCGTTGGCCGCCTTGTTGGTGAAGGTCACCGCCAAAATCGCGTCCGCCGGCACTCCCGTCTCGAGCAAACGTGCGATCCGAGCGGTAATGACCCGGGTCTTCCCGGAACCTGCGCCGGCCAAAACCAACAACGGCCCCTCATCGTGCTCCACCGCGGCGCGTTGCTGTGCATTGAGTCGCAAGGATGCCCGAGTTAGCCCGGCCCTGGAATTCAATCAAGGCAAGACCAGACGACATGCGCGTTTGCCACGGCTTCGTCAGAAAATGCTAGAAATGGGCCATGCCGCAGGAGATCGAAAGAAAGTTTCTCGTGGTCGGAGACGGCTGGCGTGACGCGGCACGGAGAACGCCGTTCCGGCAAGGGTTTCTCTCGACGGTGCCAGAGCGCACAGTTCGGGTGCGCGTGGCCGGGGCCCGAGGAACCATCACGGTCAAGGGCAAGACCGTTGGCGCGACGCGTGAAGAGTTCGAGTACGAAATCCCATTGCTAGATGCTGAACGGATGCTGGACACGCTCTGCAAGCGGCCTTTAATCGAGAAGGTTCGCCATAGGCTCACGGTCGGACGGCACCTCTGGGAGGTCGACGTGTTCGAAGGTGAAAATGCCGGACTCGTGATCGCCGAGGTCGAGCTCGAGAGCGAAGATGAAGCGTTCGACAAACCCGACTGGGCCGGTGAAGAAGTCACCGACGACCCACGCTACTTCAACTCCAATCTGGTCGCCAAGCCGTTCCGAACTTGGTAGCGGTAATCGGGCATACAGTGTCGGCTCAATGCAGGTCTGTTTGTTTGGCGGCGACGGACAACCAGTATCCTGAATGCTACGGTGTCAACCATGCAGCTCCCACCCTGTGGCTTGTATCGAACAAACGGACCGATCGGCTCTGTTGAACCGGGGCGTCTCGTGTATTTCCACAACCACGGAAATCCAGGGCCGGGCCTCTACCGTCCGAAGGAGTGGCGCTTCAATCGAGCGCAGTTCGAGGAGAACGGGCAGATCCTGGACGACCCGGGTTTGGTCCGGTTGTTGGAGCCACTCCCGCCCGAGGGTTTCTATCGCGTGGCGGAGTCGTTTCATTGTTGTGAAAAGCAGTGCCGGCTCTTCGAGCAGGACGCCCTGCTACAGCTCGGATACAACGCCGACGCCGAACCCATTCTCTTCGTCCCGGAGCTGGTCGATTCGATGTTCGCCATACCCGCGAAGGGTTGGAAAACGACGCCGGAAGTGTTCAGCAAAATGCAAGGCTTGCGGGTGCCCGTGACCAAACGCGACACGCTACCGCCGCAATAGCTTCTGAAATCGAACTAGAGGCTGTCGCCAGGCGGGCTTCCTGCGCTAGAGTCCCGGCATGAGTAGAACGATAGGAATTCTCACGGGGGGCGGCGATGTCCCTGGTCTCAACCCGGCCATCCGGGCCGTAACGCTTCGCGCCATTCGGGAAGGTCATCGCGTCATCGGGATTCGCAGGGGCTGGGGTGGCCTGGTGGACATCATCCCGGACAAAGACGCCGACAACAGCGAGGCCGTCCAGCTGCTGACCGAAGACCTGGTGGACAGGGCAGGCCGCACGGGCGGCACCTTCTTGCACAGCTCGCGAACGCGACCGAGCACCCTTCCCAAAGATCTCGTGCCTTCACATCTGCAGGACAAATATCAAGACGAGGTCAACGACATCACCGACGACGTAGTGAAGAACCTCGACTTCCTCGGCATCGACTGCCTGATCCCGATCGGCGGGGACGATACGCTGAGCTACGGGGCGCATCTGCATCAGCGCGGCGTGCCGGTCGTCGCGATTCCGAAGACCATGGACAACGATGTCCCGGGCACCGATTACTGCATCGGGTTCAGCACCTGCGTCACGCGCACCATCGAGATGACCCATCGGCTTCGGACCTCGGCCGGCTCGCACGAGCGCTTTCTCGTGATCGAGGTCTTCGGTCGCTATGCAGGGTACACCGCGCTGTTGCCAAGCATGGCCGGCGCAGCCAGTCGATGCCTGATCCCCGAGCACCCCTTCGACATCGAGCGGCTCACCGAGCTGATGGTCTACGACCGCAACCGGAACCCTAGCAACTACTCGGTGGTCCTCGTATCAGAGGGCGCGCAATTCGCCGGCGATACGGACATGTCGTTCGAAGGCGAAGAAGCCGACATGTTTGGTCACCGAAAGCTCGGCGGCATTGGCGACCGGGTTGCAAATGCCCTCAAGGAGCTCTCTCCCAAGTACAACAAGGGCCGCCGAGTCAACGTGGTGAGCCAGCGTCTTGGCTATCTGGTTCGTTCCGGCAATCCCGATGCAATCGACTCGATTGCACCCATGGCCTTTGGCAACCTCGCGCTCGATTTGGTCATCGAGGGGACTTCAGGCCGGCTGATCTCCGTCCACAACGGTCGCTACGGCAGCGTCCCGATGGAGAAGATCATCGGCACCAAGAAGGTCGTCGACGTCGAGAAATCCTACGACATCGGGCGGATGCGGCCAAAGTACACCGCATTCAACGGTCTCCCGCTCTTCATCATGGCGAGCGACTAATAAGCCACCCGCCTGATGGCTTCCCGCTACCGCCGTGTTCGCGCTCGTGCCCTCAAGGCCATGTTCAAGGCCCACGCGGAGATCTATGAGCGGAGCGGCGGACGGATTGGCGCCTGGTTGGGCCTTCCGACATTGTTGCTGTCAGTCACGGGTCGAAAGTCGGGCAAGACCTATCGAACGCCACTGGTCTACTTCGAAGAAAGCGACTCATACGTGGTGGTGGGCTCCGATGGAGCGGCGAAGCGCGACCCACAGTGGTGGAAGAACCTTCAGGTCGACCCCAACTGTGAGGTTCGCGTAGGTCGAAAGAAGCTCGCCGCGAAAGCATCACTCGCAAGCGGCCCCAACCGCGAGCGCCTCTGGGAAATCGGGAAAACGGTGAACCCGATGTGGTCGAAATACCAGACGCGAACCGATCGCGAGCTTCCAGTTGTGGTGCTGACGCCCCGGGACGGCTGAGGCCGGGCGGGAGGGAGGAGCAAGTCATGAAGCAGTCTGCCGTTGCCGTTCCGCTAACCATCGCAGCCTTGTCTCTGCTCGCTCTTGCGGCGGGTTGCGACCAGCTCGCGGATCTGGCCGACCGGCTTGCCGATGCCGTCATTCCCGCGGAACCTCAAGCGGCGCCGCCAAGCGAGCCGGTCGCGGAAGACGTAGCCGCCGAGCTTCCTGAGAGGCCCGACACATCGACCGCGCGATCCGAAACCGACGTGATCAGCTTTCGGAGCATCTTGGACAACAAGCAAATGACTCGGCGAGAACGAATCCAGGCGTTTGAAAATCTCGATCCGGCCGCGCTGCAGAAACCGGTCGCGAAGAGCAACGTCACCGCTGCCCCCCGGGGAGAAGGTGCCGAACGAACCGCCAAGAACAGCGAGCCGGCCGACTGGGAGCTCGCAACTGCACGCCGCCGGGTTCCCGTCGTGATGTACTCGACCGCCTGGTGCGGCGTCTGCAAGCGTGCCCGAGAGTACTTCACCGAGAAGCGCATCGCGTTCGAGGAGCACGATGTCGACCAAAACGCGATAGCCCGTGCAGAGTATCTGAGTCTGAATCCGAGACGCAGCGTACCGACGATCAAGATCGGCGACGAAGTCGTCGTCGGCTTCAGCGCGCAGGCGGTCGAGCGAGCATTGGACGCCGCCGCGAGCGCTCGGCTCAACTAGGTATTCTTGGACAACGACGCGTTCCTCGGAGCTCGTGACCGCAACGAGTGTGACCGTGCCAACAGATGAGGGGGGGAGCCGTCTCCGGCGTTGTAGCTGAGCTCGGGTCCGTGATACCGTCCTTTTCTTATGGCTTGGACAGCTCGCTTGGGCCGGTTCGTCATTTGCTGCGGCATCTTGCTCGTCTCCGCCTGCGGTGACTCAACCGATCCGAACGCCGCTTCCCTCGAGACCGCCGTTACCGTATTCGTGCCTGCAGGTCGTGACGTCACGTTCGACACCGGCTCTGTCGCGCAGGCGACGTCCATGGAATACAGGGTCGACTGTTTATCCGACGAGGGACCGACCGAGGCCAACAGCGTCACGTTCGAAGGCGCCCTAGGGCGGACCGGCGCTTTTGACGGAGGATTGAAAGGCGTAACTCGCGTTTTCGAGGGCGTAGTCGAGATCGAGCCGGGCCCTTGCACGATTCGGCTGCTGGCACGCGATGACGACGGCGAAGCCGTCTGCATCATCGAGGAACCCCTGACAATCGAGCCGGGAGCACCGTCCGAGCTGTATTTCGAGATGCCCTGTTACCTCTATGGATGTTCGACGACTCCGGTTCCCGACGGGTATCGATCGTCGAAGTTTTGCGTTTCGGGGGTGGGCGTCATTCTGTCGGCCGAGACGCCGGCCATGGCCGAAAACGTGGAGAGCCTCGAATACGCGCTCAGCTCATCCATCGCGCTCGTCGGTGAGTACAGCGGCTCGTTGCCCTTCTCCGGCCCGAGTACCGCTGACTTCGGCGCGGGAACCGTCCCTACTGACACCTGGCGCACCACCATCGATGAGGTCGCTGTCGGCTCGTATCTCCTCGAGCTAACGGCGCTCGATTTGGAGGGCGAGACGGTGTGCGCGGTCGAGAAGGCGGTCGACTTCGTGGCGGGCGCCGTGGCCCAAATCCAAGTCGCCCTGCCCTGTGTCGACGCAATGGGCGATGCGCCGTGACTCGGTCTGCTCGCCTGTGCTGGCTCATCTCGAGCTGCGTTCTCTTGTTGGTGTCCGCGTGCGGAGACGCCCGAGCCCCAAACGCCGAGCCTCGCGGGACCGCCGTCACCGTGTTCATTCCATCCGCCGCAGACGATTGGAGCTTCGCCGAGTTTACCTGGTCACTCGAGTACCAGATCGGCTGTGGCCCAGGAATCGAGCGAGACTCGAGCTCGGACGATTTCATCACCGTGGAGGGGGCACTCGAGCAAGACGAGGATTTCGACGTAGGACCGGGCGGCCCCACCGCGGTCTGGAAAGGCTTCGTCGAGTTCACACCCGGGCCATGTGCGGTTCAGCTGCGCCTGCGCGATGCCGACGGGGAGGTTCTGTGTACCTACACCGAGGCGCTGACGAACGAGCCCGAATCGCAGGCCGAGATGTATTTCAACATGGTCTGCTACGCGACCTGCCCTACGGTTCCACTCCCAAGCTCCGAGACGTCGCCCAAGACATTTTGTGCACCGGTGGGAGGCGTAATCTTGTCGGCCGAGACCCCGGCTGACATCACACGGGTGCAAAGCGTCCGCTACGTCGTGACCTATGATCGCGATTTCCTGGAACCGAACCCTCCGTTTGTCGTCTCCGAGGGCTCGCTCGAGCTCTTTGGCCAGGGCAGAACCGATCTAGGCGCAGGGTTCATGGACACGAACCTCTGGGAAGCCATCGTGGGACAGGTGGGCGCCGGAGAACCTCATGTGCTGGAGCTGACGGCGCTCGACGCTGACGGCGCACCCGTTTGTTCGGCCGAGACCACCATGGAAGTGGTCTCCGGTGGCATCGCCCAGGTCCACGTCGTCTTGCCGTGCAATGACTGACCGCGGTCAGGAATCAGTTTCCGTTTCGAGCCGTCTCGGGGTCGCGCTCGCACTGCGCGCAGCGTGTCTGTTGCCTCAGTCGTCTTCCAGGGCGCGGAGCAGCGTCTCCGGGCTCATGTTTGGCGAGCCAGCGCCGGCGCGCTCGGCTTCGTGTACGAGCTCGGCGATGCGTCGATTGATAGGGGCGGCGCCTCCATGCTCCCCCGCGACGCGCACGATCTCTCCATTCAGAACGTCCACTTCTGTCGGGCGACCGCGCTCGAGATCCGTCCACATCGAGACACGCGCTTCCGGGTCGACCCGAAGCTGGGCGCGAATGACCAGCCGTACGACCGGCGTCGGAAGCTTCATGATGAAGGACATGACGCGAAGCGGGACTCCACGGAACTTCGCGGGACGGATACCGGCTCCGTCCAACACGTCGAGCGCCTCGTCGAGCAGCTTGGCGATCACGCGTCGATACCCCCGCGAGAGGATCATGTCGCGCGTCGGCGCACCGGAGAGTGCCCCGACGGCATTGTTGAGGTTGAGAAGGAGCTTCGTCCACTGCTCGGACGCGAGCGGTCGCACCTCGTCGACCTCCACCCCGGCGGCCCGGAGTGCATCGACCCACCGCTGGTCCTGCCCCCCGGGTCGCGACTCGACGATCAGGGGTCCGCTCGTCGTGCGCTGAAACACCGCGCCCTCGCGGATGATGACGTTGAAGCTCACCACCGCTGGGACGACGGGATTGTTGGGTAAGGCGGCGCAAAGGATTTCCGGATTCCTGATCCCGTTCTGCAGGCTCACGACTACGGTCCCGGGCTCGAGGACGCCGGCGAGGATCTTCGCTGTCTCTTCGGTCGCTCCGCTCTTCACGCAGCAAAACACGACTTCACAGGACGACAGGGCGCGCACATCTTCGTCGATACGGGCTTTGTCGGCGTCGACACGGTCTTCGTGATCGAATTCCCGCAGTGTCAGGCCATGCTCTGCGATCGCATCGGCCAAGGGTTTGCGTCCGATCAGCATGACCTCAGCCTCGCCTTTCGCAGCAAGCCGCCCGCCCACGTAAACGCCGATCGCCCCGGCTCCCATGATTCCAATGTGAATGCTCATACCCTCGCATTAAAGAAGAAAGCCCACCTCTTTCGAGATGGGCTCTCATAATTCCGGCGGCGTCCTACTCTCCCACAGGGCTGCCCCTGCAGTACCATTGGCTCTGATAGGCTTAACTTCCGAGTTCGGGATGGGATCGGGTGTGACCCTACCGACATTGCCACCGAATCCGTAGAAAGTTTCTCTGCGCCGCTTCTGTGAAGCGAGTCAGAAGCGAGGTCGAGAGTCCGTGTTGATGGATTGTCTCGAGCTCTTCCTTCCAACCCTGATCTCAAGTCACGCACGAAACGTGTCTTAGAAATAGGTCAAGCCTCACGGCCGATTAGTACTGGTCAGCTACATGTGTTGCCACACTTCCACACCCAGCCTATCAAACTCGTAGTCTACAAGTGGCCTTTAGGGACCGAAGTCCAGGGATACCTCATCTTAGGGCTCGCTTCCCGCTTAGATGC
>JABDJF010000434.1 GCA_013002645.1 Myxococcales bacterium | reverse complement strand
GCAAGGTCCCGCGCACATTGTCAAATATGAGAACCGTCCCGCCGATCGCAAAGCAAAATTCCCAGTCGTCGTCGCGTTCGAGCGCCTTGCCGACCGTCGGCTCGAAGGTTCGCACCGAGTCGTAACTCACGTAACCTACCGCGCCGCCCCAGAACCGCGGAAGCCACTCGACCTTGGGCGGCTTCCACTCCGCAAGCCTCTCTCGAAGGCGTTGCCAAGGGTCGACGCCGAGCTCTTGGTGCACCTCGCCGTCCTGGACACGCTCGAACTTGTCGGCGACACCGCGAACGATCACGTCAGGCCCAAAGCCCACGAAGCTGTAGCGGGCCCAGGTCTCCCCGCCTGTCACGCTCTCGAGCAGGTAACTGCCGGCCTCTTGACCGAGCGTCGCATGCGCTAGAACGGGAGTGAGCCGATCGGCGATGACCTCGCGAAACACCGGCACCACCGATGCGTCACGGCTGAGTCGCTCGAACTCTTTGGCCGTCGGAAAGTACTCGCTCACCGCACTCCGAATAACACCGATATGACAAACGTGCTAAGGCCCCCGCCAGAGGAGAACTTGGAGAGAACATGGCCGATCTACCCCTCAACGAAGTGGACCCCGAAATCGCCCATTGCATCGCGGACGAAGCGCGGCGCCAGCACGAGAAGCTCCGCCTGATTCCGAGCGAGAACTATGCCAGCGCCGCCGTCATGGAGGCCTGTGGCAGCGTCCTCAACAACAAGTACTCCGAAGGCTACGCGGGCAAGCGTTACTACGAAGGTCAGCAGATCGTCGACACGGTCGAGGTGCTCGCGATCGAGCGCCTCAAGGCTCTGTACGGTGTAGACCACGCAAACGTGCAGCCCTACTCCGGCTCGCCTGCGAACCTCGGCGTCTACTTCGCGTTCTGCAACCCCGGCGACACCATCATGGGGATGGGTCTACCGAGCGGCGGCCACCTCACCCACGGCTGGAAGGTCTCGATTTCCGGCAAGTACTTCAACGCCATTCAGTACGGCGTCCGGCGCGATGACAACCTCATCGACTTCGACCAGGTCGCGTCCCTCGCGCGCGAGCACAGGCCGAAGCTGCTCTTCTGTGGCGCGACCGCGTACCCGCGCGTGGTCGACTTCGCGAAGTTTGCCGAAATCGCGCAAGAGGTGGGTTCGATTCTCGTGGCCGACATCGCCCACATCTCGGGCCTCGTGGCCGGCGGCGCGCACCCTTCCCCGGTCGGGCACGCCGAGGTGATCAGCAGCACGACCCACAAGACGCTCCGGGGCCCACGCGGCGGGATGATCCTGTGCAACGACGAGCACAAAAAGGCGATCGATCGCGCCGTTTTCCCGGGCCTTCAGGGCGGGCCGCACAACGGGACGACCGCTGGCATCGCGATCGCCGCGAAGCTCGCCATGACCGACGAGTTCAAGGCCTACGCCCATGCGATCGTCGACAACTCGCGCGTGCTCTCCGAAACGCTCGTGTCGCGCGGCTTCGATCTCGTCACCGGCGGCAGCGACAATCATCTCATTTTGATCGACCTCAGCGGCAAGGACGTCCCCGGCAAAGTCGCCGCGCAGGCGCTCGATCGCGCCGGCATGGTCGCCAACTACAACTCGGTTCCCTTCGACACCCGAAAGCCATTCGACCCGAGCGGTGTTCGGCTCGGGACGCCGGCGATCACCAGTCGCGGCATGGGCTCGAGCGAGATGAAGCGATTGGGCAACTGGATGGCCGACGTCGTCGAGGACGTGGAGAACGAAGCGCTGATTTCGCGCATCGCCGGAGAGATCAAAGACCTTTGCGACCAATTCCCCGCTCCGGGCCTGCCGGTTCACTGAGCGTTCGGGCAGCCCGCCACCGGCCGTCCGTTCAGTTGGGAAAGCTGTAGATGGCACGTCGCAATGAGGTCCACCCCTGCTAGACTGCACCGGAGATGTCCCTCCAGGGAAAGCGAATCGTCGTCGGCTTGGGCGGCGGGATCGCCGCGTTCAAGGCCGTGCAGCTCGTTCGGGAGCTGATGCGGCGCGGTGCCGAGGTCCGCGTGGTCATGACCGAGGCGGCGACCCGATTTGTGGGCCCGATTACATTTGCGGGCCTGACCGGGAAGCCGGCCGTCACCGATCTCTGGGCCGAAGACTATGCAGGCGAAGTGCATGTCGAGCTCGGCGAGTGGGCGGATGCGGTGGTCATTGCCCCCGCGACCATGAACCTGATGGCGCGCGCAACCGGCGGGCAGGCCAATGACGCGCTGCTCGCGACGCTCGCCTGCGCGCGCGGCGATGTTTTTTTCGTGCCCTCGATGCACCAGCGCATGTGGTTGCATCCAGCTACCCGATCCAACGTCCGTGCGCTGACTGAGCGCGGCGCGGTCATGCTCGGCCCGGTCACCGGCCCGCTCGCCAACGGAGAAATCGGCGAGGGGCGGATGCTGGAGCCCGACGACATTGCAGACGCCGTCGAGTCATACTTGACGCACTCCGACGACCTCGTGGGGGTACGCGTTTTGATCACCGCCGGCCCGACCCACGAAGACCTCGACCCGGTGCGCTTCCTCGGCAACCGTTCGAGCGGGCGCATGGGGTACGCGATTGCGGCGCGGGCGCTCCAGCGCGGCGCGGAGGTGACCCTCGTGAGCGGGCCCGTGGAGCTTTCGGTTCCCGCCGGTGCAGACGTCGTCTCCGTGCGCTCCGCACAGCAGATGTACGAGGCCGTGATGTCACGCTTCGATCGGTTCGACGTCGCCATCATGGCAGCCGCGGTCGCCGACTATCGGCCCGTACAACGCGCCGCGCAGAAGATCAAAAAGGGCGGCAGCATGACGCTCAAGCTCGTTCGCAACCCCGACATCTTGGCGGATGTGGGCGCGAAGCGGGTCCAACAGCCGTCGGTTCTGGTCGGCTTCGCCCTCGAAACCGAAAACCTCGAGCAGGCGGCGCGCGTCAAGCTCGAACAAAAGGCGGCCGATCTCATCATCGCCAACGAAGCAAGCATCGGGCTCGGCGGTGAGAGCAATCGTGCCACCCTCGTCGATGCGACGTCTGCCAGCCCACTGCCTGAGATGAGCAAGCGCGCCCTCGCCGATCAGATTCTCGACCGCGTGCGAACGCTGTTGAAACACCCCTCGCGGAAACCTCGACACGAGGCGGAGCGCGGAGCCCCCAACTGACTGGAACCCATTTGACCCGCCCCCTCATCGCCTCGTTTCTGAGCCACATCGACGGCGACTCGCCGCGCGAGTCTGCGCTACAGGTCTATCGCGAGGCCGAAGAGAAACACGGCGTTCGCGTCTACGACGACCACGACGCACGGGTCGCGCCGGGCGCGTTCAAGCCGCACATGCCGATCTCCGAAGAGCGCGTTCGAACCCTGACCCGCAGCTGGGAGCAGTTCGACCGCGCGCTCGAGCCGCTAGGGCGCGCGGCCGAGCGTGACCTCGTCATCCGATCGCTCGGGCCGTTCGTTTCCGACACGGGGCTCTGGGTCGCCGGCACCGATCTCGCGCACGACCACCTGTTCATTTTTGGCTCGGGCGAAGTGGGCTCGTGGACTGCCGACCAATGGGACCAGCACCTGGCCAATTGGGCCGCCGTCAAGCAGTACAACGGGCGCGACGACTGGACCGCAGAGCGTCTCGTCGATCAAATGCGCCGAGCTCCCCGCTATAAGGAGTGGACCGAGCTTCTTCGGAGCCTCATCGCAGAGGCTCGCGGCACCGCTAACCGGAGCTAGTCACAAGACGTCGACCGGCCCGGCGCCTTCGCGCAGGACGACCGCCTCACCACCGCTGAGGTCGACGACCGTCGATGGCTCGATGCCACCCCAACCTCCGTCGATGAAGGCGTCGACGTGCGAGAATCGCGCGTTGAGCTCGTCGGGGTCGTTCAGCACCTCTCCGTCGAGGGTCGCCGAGGTCGACACGATCGGGCTTCCGAGCTCGTTCAGGAGCGCGAGCGCAACGGCGTCATCGGGCACGCGAATCCCGACGGTCTTCTGCTTGCGCACCAGGAGCTTCGGCACCTCACGGGTCGCCTGCAGCACGAAGGTGTACGGCCCCGGAACGAGGCGCTTCATGATTCGATAGGCGAAATCATCCACGTGGGCGTAGCGGGCGATCTTGCTGAGGTCCGGGCACATGAAGCTCAGGGGGTGGTCCTTTTTGAGCTGTCGAATCTGATAGATGCGCTCGATCGCCTTCTTCCGGTGGATGTCGCAGCCAAGCCCGTAGACGGTCCCCGTTGGGTACACAATCACCCCGCCGCGACGGAGCGTATCCACCGCTTGTTGGACGCGCCGGGCTTGGGGGTGCGTAGGGTGAATCTCGATGCGCATCGGGCGCCGGTCCAGGTAGCGATCGGGCCTGTCGTCGTCAAGTCGACGAGGACTACCCAAGCGCCCGCAAATGCGCTAACTAGTCGCCCGCGAATGAACGATGAGCTAGACCCGCGCCCGTATCTCCTGATCACGGTGCTTTTAGACAGCTCGGCCCGCCCTGCCGACATCAGCCGCAGCCACGGTGACGCCTACGAACGCTCGCTGAACGCGAGCCAAGGGCAAGAGATCGCCGGGCTCGAGCTGGTCGAGCTGCCCATCGCCGCCCCGGTTTTCAAGGCGCTGCGCCAGCCGCTTGCGGTGCCGGGCGATGCCGTCGGGCTTTACGACGTGTTTCCCCTAGCCAGCCGCCTCAAACCCGAATACCGAAAAATCGCGGGTCAGTTTCTCGCAGCCGAAGCGCTCTGGACGATGGAAGAGCAAGGCCTGCTTGGGGGCGTGCCCGTCAACGTGAAGCTCGAAGTGCCCAAGGGCTGGAAAACCGATCCGAAGGACATCCATCAGCACCTCGTCGGCGAAGGCGCCCTCGACCTCAGCCCAAGCGGCATCGAGACGTACAAGGCGATCAAGCAAGCCTGGGACAGCACCAACGCGAGCTAAGAAAGGGGACTGTCCCCTTTTTTTAGTTCAAGGAGTACGGCCGCTCGAGGAGGAACGGCGCGATCTCGGCGTCGAACTGGGCCCCGTCGGCTCGATGCATCTGGTAGGTGCCGTGCATCGTCCCCCGCTCGGTCGGTAGCACCGCACCACTGCTGTAGCGAAAGCTTTCGCCTGGGCTGAGCACGGGCTGCTCGCCCACCACGCCTGGGCCTTTCACCTCTTGGGCCTCGCCGTGGCCGTCGGTGATCACCCAGTGACGGGTTTGAAGCTGGACGACTTCGCGCCCGTTGTTGGTGATGGTGATGGTGTAGGCGAAAACGAAATGCCGTTGCGCCGGATGCGATTGCTCCTCGAGATAGTGGCTCTGCACCTCGACGAGAACGCCGTTGGTTTCTGTGCTCGACCGGGTTGCAGGAGGGCTCATCGCAGCGCACCTCGAAGATGACGCGCGTGGCTCACCCAGGCCGTCCCTGCGACCGGCTCGCAGGATCGAATCAAGACCGCAGCGCCCTCCCCATCGCGATTCGTGACGAGATTCAACATCTGGTGCAAGCCGTAACACAAATAGACGTAGGCGTGACCCGGCGGACCCCACATGGGCGCGTCTCGGTGAAGATCCCGGGCGACGTCGAGGGCATCGCGCGCATAGAACTGGCGTGGAAGGAGACGGCCCGGCACGGGGGGAGTCTAGCCGATCTCGAGCGCCAGGCTCACGATGAGCTGATAGTCGTTCCTCGTTGGAACCGAGCCGTCGGCTCGCGGCGGTGGGCGCTCCGTTCGGTAGAAGTTGAACGTGGTTTCGAGGTCGAAGATATCGGTAATTTCGACGCTGAAGTTGGCGGTGCCGATGTGGTTGGTGAGGCCGATCTGAGTGTAGACCACGTTGGTGAGCCACGAGATCGTCAACTCCACATCATCGGTGAAGTCGAAATCGGCATAGGTATGGAAACTGATGAATCCATCGTTTTGTGGATTCTCAACCCCCGCCGCGGTGCTCAGGAATCGGGCGTACTGGTACCCGAGCGCGCCACCGAGATCCCACTCGACCTTTTTCGTATCAAAGACATGGACACCGGCCCCGACGCCCGGCGTCGCGCGAAGCTTGAGGTTCTGAAACCGGTCATTGAGAAGCTGCAAGCTCAGGGGTGAGAAGAACAGGCGCCGCGAGTAGTACACCGTCACCCCGGCTTCGCCGAGGTGCCGATTCACGTTCTGCTCTTGGTTGGCATAGCCAAACGTACCGGTGTAGCTGATCACAGACCGCGTTTGCGGGTCCGCGCGCACCAGGTTCCAGCTCCCGTTCAACTGGCCTTGATTGGTGTTGCCGGCATTGGCCGACAGACCGACTGCGAGCTTCGTCGACCACCAGTTGCGCTCTCTCTCCGCGCCTTCGAGGATCGCGAGAAGTTGATCGCGCGGGTAGGTCACCACGCCGTCCGCCGTTTCGATGATCACCTTCTCCTTGGTCACCACCGCCCGCCCCGCAATGACGATCCTCCCTTCGAACCCATAGGTGTTGATCCGTGGCGAATGAAGCTCGCTCACCTTGCTCCACGAAAAGTTCAGGAGGTCGAGCTTGTCGCTGTCGAACTCGATGTCCTTCTCGCGCATCCAGTGCACTTCGCCCTTGAGCCACTCGCCCGAGGTCAACCGAAGCCAATCTTTCGTGTCCCCGAACTCGATCGTGAACTCGGCGGGAAGCCCCTCTTCGGTGTCGTCTTCGACCCGCTCGATGGCCTTCTCGACCTCCGCCACACCCTGGTCTGGCTCGACCGCCTCGTCGGGCACCCCTTCATCGGTGACGCGGGCTGGGTCCAGCTCCTGCGCGAAACCCGTCGTCGAGGTGCAGAACAGCCCCGTGCTCAGCGCCAGAGCAGTCGCGGCGATGAACCGCTTCACTGTCGCCGTCCGTCAGTCACATCAGGGCCGGTTTATCCGTAGCCGCGCGCAGCAACAAAAAAGGAGCGGCTTCGCGTCCATACATCCCTGGATTGACAACGGAGCTGTCGCCCGTATACGCGTGGTTTAACCCTGCGAAGTTGCGCCCTAGCGCGACACGCGTGACGTCATGAAGTCGAGAACGAAGCAAGTCTTAATCGCCCTGGCGGTGCTGCTGCTGGTGCTCGTCGTCCTCGGCGGAACCAAGGGCGCTCAGATCGGCGCGATGATCCGGGCCGGCGAGTCTTACAAGCCTCCGCCGGAAGCCGTGACCACCGCACCCGTGGTGAGCGCGCGATGGGGATCCTCCATCGTGGCCATCGGCTCGATCCAGCCGGTGATGGGCGTGATGCTGACCGCCGAGATTCCGGGCACCGTCCGCGAGATTCGTTTCGAGGCGGGGCAGGAAGTCGAAGAGGGCGCGCTCCTTCTCCGGATGGATACATCGACCGAGCGTGCCGAGCTGGTCGCAGCCCAAGCGGACGCTACGCTTGCGAAGGCAGAGCTGGGTCGCACCCGGAGCCTCCTCGAGAGGGATGCCCGAAGCCAGGCCGACCTCGACATCGCGATCGCAAAAGCAGCGCGGGCCCGAGCGGCCGTTCGCAATGTCTCCTCGGTCATTTCCAAAAAGACGATCCGCGCTCCGTTCTCGGGCCGGCTCGGGATCCGCAAGGTCGATGTCGGGGAGTTTCTTCAACCAGGCACACAAATCGTGGCCCTCGACGCGTCCAATCCGGCGTACGTCGACTTCCGGGTCCCACAGCAAGCCTTGGCCGAGATTCGCGTCGGGCAAGAGGTCACGATCACCGGCGACACCTTCGGCGACCGTGCCTGGATCGGCAAGGTCGACAGCATCGACGCCCGGATCGACCCGAGCACGCGAAACGTGCTGGTCCGCGCCCTGGTGGACAACCCGGACGGACGGCTTCGGCCCGGGATGTTCGTCGATGTCGAAGTCTCGCTTCCGGATCTGCGGGACGTGTTGCTGATTCCGGAAACCGCGGTGCTCTATGCGCCCTACGGCGATTCGATTTTTCTCGTTCGCGGCGGAGAGGACGGCGCGGAAGCGAAAGACGGCCTCACGGTGGAGCAGGTATTCGTTCGAGTGGGCGAGCGACGAGGCGACCTCCGAGCCGTCGTATCCGGGCTCGAGGCTGGGCAGACGATCGTATCGACCGGGGCCTTCAAGCTGCAGAACGGAACCGCGATCGTCGTCGACAACGTGCTTGCCCCCGAGGTCAGCGAGAACCCCACGCCCGACGATGGATGAACCGGGACCGTTGAACGCTTCATGAAGCTGACCGATCTCTTCATCCGCCGCCCCGTCATCGCGATTGTCGTCAACCTCGTGATCGTCATCGCTGGCCTTCAGGCGATGCGCTCACTCAACGTGCGACAGTATCCGCGCAACGAGAACGCCGCGATTACGGTCACGACTGCCTACGTGGGAGCGAACGCGGAGCTGGTGCGCGGCTTCATCACGACGCCGCTCGAACGCGCCATTTCGGCGGCCGACGGCATCGACTACATCGCGTCACAAAGCACGCAGGGCGTTTCCATCATTCGCGCCAACCTGCGGCTCAACCAGGATTCGATTCGCGCGCTCTCCGAGATCAGCTCGAAGGTCGACCAGGTGCGCGGCGACCTGCCGCCCGAGGCCGAGGTTCCGATCCTGAACATCGAGTCGGTCGAGAGTCAGTTCGCCTCGGCGTACCTGAGCTTTTCTTCGGGTTTCCTCGAGCAAAACGAGATCACGGACTATCTCGTTCGAATCGTCCAGCCCCGCCTTTCCGCAATTCGAGGCGTGCAGAAGGCGGAGATTCTCGGAGCACGCACGTTCGCGATGCGGATTTGGCTCGACCCCGGCAGGCTGGCGGCTCACGGGATCACTCCCACCGACGTCCAGCGCGCGCTGGCCGCAAACAATTACCTGGCCGCAGTCGGGCAGACGAAGGGTTCCTTGATTCGGGTCAACCTGACCGCGAACACCGATCTGGCGTCGGTGGAGGAGTTCAAGAGGCTCGTGATCCGCGAAAGGGACGGGGCCATCATTCGCATCGAGGACGTGGGCACCGTGGCGCTCGGGGCCGAGAGCTACGATGAGCGCGTCAACTTCACCGGTCAGACGGCGGTCTTCATCGGCGCCTTCGTGCTGCCCAACGCCAACGCGCTCGATGTCATTCGCGACGTTCGCAAAGAGCTCGAGGCCATCAAGAAAGACCTTCCCAGTCAGCTCGAGGCGACCGTCGCTTACGATGCGACCGCCTACATCGAGGACGCGATCAAAGAGGTCGTGACGACGCTCTTGGAAACGCTCCTCATCGTCATCGTCGTCATCTTCTTCTTCCTCGGTTCGTTTCGGTCCGTCCTCGTGCCCGTGGTCGCGATCCCCGTCTCGCTCATCGGCGCTGTATTCCTGATGCAGCTCTTCGGGTTCACGCTCAACCTTCTCACCTTGCTCGCCATCGTTCTGTCCGTCGGGCTCGTGGTCGACGACGCGATCGTCATGGTCGAGAACGTGGAACGGCACCTCCGAGACGGCATGTCACGGACAGAGGCCGCTATCGTTGGCGCCCGGGAGCTCGTCACGCCGATCATTGCGATGACCATCACGCTGGCAGCCGTGTACACGCCGATCGCATTTCAGGGCGGGCTGACGGGATCGCTGTTTCGAGAGTTCGCGCTGACGCTGGCTGGCGCCGTGATGATCTCCGGGGTCGTCGCGTTGACGCTGTCTCCGGTAATGTCGGCCCGGTTCTTGAACGAGCACAAGAGCGACCGCGGCCTCAGCGCGCGGATCGACCGGGGCTTCCAACGGCTTCGGACGACGTACTCGCGTCACCTCGCCTTTGCGCTGGACAACCGAACCGGCGTCTACATCGTCTGGCTCGGGCTGAGCGCGCTCGGTCTGGTCATGTTCAGCATGTCGGCGCGGGAGCTCGCACCCGCGGAGGACCAGGGCGTGATCTTCGGGATTCTCGAGACACCGTCGAACGCGACCCTCGACCAGCTGGGCCCCTTCGTCGACGCCATCCACGACGAGGCGATATCGATCCCCGAAGCGGAGTTCACGTTTCAGATCACGACGCCAGGCGGCGGGTTTTGGGGTGTGGGCTTTGCACCCTGGGCGCAGCGCGACCGAACCGTCTTCGAGGTCTTGCCCGAGCTCACCGAGAAGATGTCGGCGCTCCCAGGTATCCGGACGTTCCCTGTTCTGCCGCCGGCGCTTCCCGGCGGAGGTCAGTTCCCGGTCGAGTTCGTCATCGCCTCCACCGCAGAGACGCCGCAGATACTCGGCCTCGTCGAGGAGCTCCAGCGAAGGGCCACCGAAAGCGGGATGTTCGCGTTTCCGCCGATCATCGACGTCAAGATCGACCAGCCGGAATCCGAGATTGTATTCGACCGGGACGCGGTGGCGGAGCTTGGACTGGACCTTCGCGAGGTCGGGCAACAGCTGGCCGCGGCGGCCGGCGGCAATTACGTCAACCGGTTCAGCGTGGCCGGGCGCAGCTACAAAGTGATTCCCCAGCTCGCGCGCAAGGAGCGGCTCACCCCCGAGCAGCTCGAGGAGATCTACATCACCGGCCCCTCCGGGGAGCTGATTCCACTCGGCACGTTCGCGACCATCAAAGACACGGTGACCCCGCGATCGCTCAATCGCTTCCAGCAGCTCAACGCCGTGATGCTCTCGGGCGTCGCGATTCGGCCTCTCGACGAAGCGCTCGGCTTTCTCGAAAGCGAGGCTGCGAAGGTCCTGCCACAGGGCTACACGATCGATTACACGGGCGAATCACGTCAGCTCCGCAAGGAGGCGAACACCTTCGTCCCCGCGTTCGGCCTCGCGATCCTGTTGATCTTCTTGGTCCTGGCGGCCCAGTTCAACAGCTTTCGCGATCCGTTCGTGATTCTCGCCGGCTCGGTTCCACTGGCCATGTTCGGTGCGTCGATCTTCACGTTCTTGCAAATGCCCGATCCGAACATGAGCTTCTTCACCGACGGCTGGACGACGACCCTGAACGTCTATTCGCAGGTGGGGCTCGTGACCCTGATCGGACTGATCTCCAAGAACGGAATCCTGATCGTCGAGTTTGCCAACGCACTTCAGCGAGAGGGCCACAGCAAGCTCGAAGCCATCAAGCAAGCCTCGGCCACCCGACTGAGGCCGATCTTGATGACCACGCTCGCAACCGTGTTTGGGCATTTCCCCCTCACGCTCGTCTCGGGGCCGGGCGCCGAGGCCCGGAACAGCATCGGTCTCGTTTTGGTCGGTGGCATGACCATCGGCACGATGTTCACGCTCTTCTTCGTTCCTGCGATCTACCTCTTGGTCTCGCGCGATCACCAGCAGCTCAGTCCATCGCAACCCTGACACTCTAGAGCTGGGTCCAGTCCTCGATGGGGGGCATCGCCTTCCTCCATCGGGGGTCACCATCTTCGGCTGGCTCCGAGAGATCTCACCGCGTGCTCGCCCCGATGTACGGCTTTGCCGACTCAGCCCGACGGCTGCGAACTGTGAGCTGAGAGCGGTTCGCCGCTAAGTCGCGCATCTGTTCTATGCCTTCGACAACCGGGTCAACCCCACTGGACGAATTGGTCGAAATCGAATGGTCCGTGCGTCGTTTCGGACGTATCAGCGCTGTTTTAAAAAGGTTAGCTCTAGGGGTCGATTCTCGTTGCCGGGACCCTTAGACTTTAATGGGGGGAAAGCTTGCGGGCAGCGACGAGATCTGTGGATGGGTCTGTGGGAAGGCAGCGCTCACGATGAGCCCGCCTGGCATTCCGGACAACGAAGCTCAGCGCCTGGAAGCACTCGAGAGCTACCGCGTGTTGGATACGCCCACGGAAAAGGGGTTCGACGACCTCACCGTGATCGCCGCAGATGCCCTCGACGTCCCGATCGCGCTGGTGTCTTTAGTAGACGCGGACCGACAGTGGTTCAAGTCGCGCTACGGCCTCGACGTTGTCGAAACACCACGCGATGTCTCTTTTTGCGGCCACGTGGTGGCGGAGGACAAAGCGCTGGTCGTCGAAGATGCGCAGACAGACGAGCGCTTCAGCGACAACCCGTTCGTCACCGGTGAGCCGTTCGTTCGTTTCTATGCCGGTTGTCCCGTGCGTACCCAAGACGGTCACGTGCTCGGAACAGTCTGTGCGATCGACCACAAGCGACGGATCCTCACGGATAAGCAACGGGCAGTGCTGGATAGGCTTGCGGCGCAGGCGATGCATCAGCTCGAAATGCGCCGAAAGCTCTTTCTGCTGGACGACTATTCGCATGACGCAACTCCGCGAAGCAGGGCAGAGCAGTCTGCGCGAGAGGCTCTCTCAGAAGTGTGCGACCGCGAAGCGAGGCTGAGTGCGATCGTAGGCACTGCGGTGGACGCAATCATCACGATTGACATGCACGGGACTATCGAAACCGTGAATCCAGCAGTCCAACAGCTCTTTGGGTACGCGGCGCACGAGCTGGTCGGACAGAACGTGCACGTGTTGATGCCTTCTTCGCCACACCGAGAAAGGCACGACCAGTACATCGCGAGTTACATGGCGACGGGGAGCAGCAAGATCATCGGTGTGGGGAGAGAGCTCCTCGCGCGACGCAAGGACGGCAGCACGTTTCCGGTGGAGCTGGCCGTGAGTGAAATGCGGATCGGAGACAAAAGGATGTTTACGGGGATTCTTCGCGACGTTTCGGAACGCAAGAAGATCGAACGCATGCAGTCCGATTTCATCGCGACGGTGAGCCATGAGCTTCGGACACCACTCACCTCGATTCGTGGCTCCCTGGGCTTGCTTGCCGGAGGCAAAATGGGCGAGCTGAATGAGCAAGCGTCCGAGCTGATCACAATCGCCAACAACAACAGCAGCCGCCTGGTACGCTTGGTCAACGACATCCTCGATCTCGAGAAGCTCGAGTCGGACCGACTCGAGTTTCAGCTGACGGAGGTCGACCTTTCGAAAGCGGTTCGTGAGGCCATCGAGAACAATCGCGGTCTTGCCGGCGAAAAAGCAGTCCAGGTGGAGCTCACCGACGAGCTCCCCGAGCTTTCCGTCCAAACGGACCCAGACCGGCTTGCGCAAGTGCTCACCAATCTCTTGTCGAATGCGACCAAGTTTTCGCCGGATGGCGGGGTTGTCGACGTGTCCGTGGTCGAACACTGCGGTCGCGCACGCGTGGCGGTTCGCGATCGTGGAACCGGGATTCCTGGAGAATTTCGGAGCAGGATCTTTCAGCGTTTCGCACAGGCGGACAACTCGGACACCCGTAAGAACGGTGGGACCGGGCTTGGCCTGAGCATCGCCAAAGCCATCGTCGAGGGGCTCGGCGGCACCATCGGCTTCGAGAACGTCGACGGGGGCGGAGCGAGGTTTTTCTTCGAGCTGCCGACGCTCGACAGGTTGCCAGCAGCGCGGGACGCATGAAAGCGACCATCAGCTCAGCCTATGCCAAAGAACAAGATCCACGCTCCGAAACAGGCGGCTACATAGCCGAGAGGAAAGGCCCAGCGGCAGATGCGATCGACCTTGTCTCCGAGCTCTGTCCGACCACGCCGATTCAGCTTGTCGACGACCAGGCTGATGACGACCGCCGCAGCCGGCATGAAGAACGAGATGATGATGAAGGCGTCGATGAGAGTCAGGTAGTCGATGTCCGGCACGCTGTCCAAGATGACGAAATAGTAGGCAACGACGCTCAGAATCCCGATGAACTGGATGTTGACGCGATCGGACAGGCCCTCTTGGTCCATCCAGAACA
>JABDJF010000427.1 GCA_013002645.1 Myxococcales bacterium | reverse complement strand
GTCGTCGAGCTCCGCGTCGCAGAGGGTGATTCGGTTACCGCGGGCCAGGTGCTTCTGATCATGGAAGCGATGAAAATGGAGCACACCGTCACCGCGCCGCAGGACGGCACCGTGGCCCAGGTCTCTGTGGTGGCTGGCGACCAGGTCGACGCCGATGCCTTGCTCATCGTGGTCGCCGAATCCTGATCGCGCTGACTAGGCGGCGTCGAGCTCGGCGAGCATCTGGTCGCCGCTCAGCTGCGTTGCGGAGGCGCCCCCGGCATACTGCATGAGCCCCGCGCGCTCGTAGTGCGGCCTGATCCGATCGCTCAGCAGCCCGATCTCACGCAGGTTTGGCACCAGACGCTTGAACATCACTTGGCGGAAAATCGCGAAGCCGGGCGAGTCCGTCACGAACTGCGCCCACTCTTTGCGCGTCAGCTTGTGCTCGAACCACTCCTCGTACACTTCAAAGGAGAGGAAGCGATTGCGCATCAGAAGCGCCACCTCGAACGCCCAGTCCTCTCGTTCTCGCCGCTCACGGTCGGTCAACTCCTGTCGGAAGTGGTCCCGCAACGCGATGACCCCGTAGTGCACGTGCCTCGCTTCGTCCTGAATGACCATTTTCAGCAACTGCTTGAGCATCGGCTCCCCGGTCATCTGATACAGCGTTCCGAACGCACCGAGCGCTAGACCCTCGACCATGATCTGCATGCCCAAGAACTTCACGTCCCATCGGGAGTCCTGGATGAGGGCGTCGATGATCACGAACAAGTTGTCGTTGATCTGATAGAGCTTGTTCATCTTGGAGTCGAGATAGCGGTGGAACACCTCGACGTGGCGGCCTTCGTCGACGACCTGGGTCGCCCCATAGAGCTTGCCATCGAAGAACTGCACCGCTTCGGTTACCTGCGCCGCGGCGAACAGGGCTCCCTGCTCGCCGTGCAAGAACTGACTGAGCATCCAGGCGGCGACGCTCGAGTTGAGCCGCCGTTCTTCGAGGTCGGTGAGCTTGATTCCCCTGCCCCGCAGCGCGTCGTAGTCCATGAAGTGGCGGGGAATGATCGGCTTTTCGGGATTCTCCGGGTCGACGTCGATGTGCCAGGGGAGGTCGTCGCCGTTCCACTGCTGCTCTTTCGCCCTCGTGTAGAGCTCGCGCATTTCGGGCTGGTCGTTCGGATAGGTCCAGTCGAAGTAGACCTCGTGGTTTGAAGGCATCTTCGTCGGAACGCCCTGCTTGCCACGCTGAAGAATCAAGCCACGCACACCAGACGGACCCATCGACTTCAAGACCTTGGGGTTCTTGGTCGCGGTCATCAGCTGCACGGCTTCGACGTACGGCTCGATGCGGCGGCGGATTTCGTGGGGCAGATTGTCGAGTACTTTGTCACTGAGCATGGCCAGTTCCTTCTATTAGAGCACGTTGGCGAAGAATTCCCGAATCTTCGTTGAATGTAAACGCATGATGTAACGATCGAGGATGGGGACGACTTCCTCGATCATGAGTGCAACTCTTTCCGGTGGGAGCTCCGAAAGCCGAGAAGAGACCAAGCGAACCTCTTCGTTCAGAAGCTTGGTAATGGCATCCTGATAGAGCGCCATGTCCTCGACTCCGAAGCCGAGGTCCGGGGTGAATCCCATCGCGCGTATCTTGCCAAAGACCTCGAAGACCCAAACGTCGGCTGCGGCGATTCGAAGCGCGCCATCGGAGCGAACGCCGCCCACCAGGCCGAGCTCGAAGGCGCGTTCGACGTCTTCGGGGTCGACTCCCGTGTCTTCGGCGATTTCGCCCGGCGTGAGGGTGGGGCTCCGGTCATCGCTGGTCTTGAGCGATTCGGCGAGTCGTTCTTTGACGCCGGCCAGAAACGCATGTTGGCGGGGGGAAAACACGCCGTCCTCGCCGTCGAACAGCGCTTTGATCGCCTTCAAGGGTAGGAATCGCTCGTGTTGGAGCTTTTTGACCAGGTGAAGGCGCTCCAGGTGCTCCTCGCTGTACCAAGCCATGTTCCGCCCGGTCTTGCGTCCTGGCGGGAGAAGCCCTTGTTGAATGTAGAAGTGGATCGCCTGACGAGGCAGGCCTGTCGCCTCGCAGAGATCCTTCATTCGGTAGGTCCATCGCGCTTCGTCGGTTTCGAGCTCGATGGCTTGCGAGCTCGCCGTCATGGACCCTCCACTTCGATCTGGCATGGGCTCAGCGGCCGGCCTACGCAGGTCAAGACGTAGCCTCGCTCGCGTTCGTCACGACTGAGGCAGTTGGGCTCTTCCATCTGTACGTCGCCTGCCACTCTGCGAACGCGGCAGGCTCCGCAACCGCCCATGGCGCATGAAAACGGCATGTCGATTCCAGCGGCCAAGGCGGCTTCCAAGATCGATTGGCCCGGCTCGACCTGAATGCCGTGTTCGTGACCACCTCTAGAGACCTGAACCAGCTCGGTCTTGTCGCTGCCGGCATTTCGAGAACGGTCCTCGGGGCTGGTGAACCGTTCTTCGGCGATTCGGTTGGGTTCCACTCCACGCCGTTGCAGGGCTGCATGCGTCTGTTCCATCATCGGCGTCGGCCCACATACGAAGTACCGCAGCATGCCGTCGTCGATGACGCCTAAGGCTTGCAGGCGCGATTCGAGCACCTCGCTGCCGAGAAGCCCCCGCTCGCCGGTCCACCAGTCTGGCGGATGCTCGAGAACGTGATCAGCGACCAGTCGATCGCCAAATTCCTGGCGAAGCGACTCGAGTCGGTCCCGAAAAATCACGTCCTCCCAGCTTCGGTTGCCGTAGATCAGCGTCACGCGGCTGCCGGTCTCCACGCGGAGGACGGTTTCGAGAATACTCATGATCGGGGTGATCCCGCTGCCGCCGGCGATCATCACCAGGTGTCGTTCGTTCACCGAACGGGGTTCGACGGTGAAGTTGCCGGACGGACCCAGCACCGCGAGCCGATCGCCGATCCGAATCGTGTCGTTCAAGTGGTTGCTGACCCGTCCTTTTTGAATCCGCTTCACGGTGATGTGCCGCGGAACGTCGGGGAGGCAGGCGCTAGCCAAGGAGTAAGCGCGTCGCAGCGGCTCGCCGTCAATGACGACGTCGACGCTGAGAAACTGACCTGGCTTGAATTCCAACGCCGACCCATCCGACTCGGTCACATAGATCGAAACTGCGTCGTCGGTTTCGCGAACTACGTCGACGACTTCGAGGGGCCTGGCCATGTTCGGCGTCTTGCCCGGCAACGAGACTACCGAGGCAGCGGAGGGCCGCGGACGCTCGATCAATGGGGGAGGTGTCTTCCCCAGAATCAAGCGGTCCCGAAGCATGCGGGCGTCACGCTGCGCTGCGCGAACTCGCTCTGCGACGCGGCGTGGAAGAAGATTCAACGGATCAACCTGGTCGAGTGGCGTCGGCGACTCGAGCTCGTTGACGAGCGGCGTCGGTGATCGCCCGCTCGCCCTGTCCATGATCATCGTGGCGTCGAGTCGAGCCTGTTCGATCCACGGCGTGAGCCCGCCCGGCATCGCGCGCGCGGCCAGCGACATTGCGGCATCGAAGCGGCCTAGGCGGCGGGGTGGTTTGCCCTCCATGGAAGCTAGACTGCCTGTGTATCGGCGGAGTGTCAAGTGTGACTAGACACTTGACTCACATCGTAGGCTAGAGTGCGCAAAACCAATGGATTCGCCTCCAGTCATCGCCGCTGCGGAGGCCGTTTCGTCGCGGCGCGGCACGATTTTTCTCGACGCGCGCGCCGGCTCCGGGGCTTCGGAGGCCTATGCGAAGGCCCATCTGCCGGGCGCCCTCCGCATCGACCTGGAATCCGATCTTTCAGCCCTCGCGGACCCAGCGACCGGAGGCCGTCATCCCCTCCCGCCCCTCGAGCGCTGGCTTGCGCGTCTCGGTGACTGGGGCGTCACCCCGTCGCATCAAGTCATCGTGTACGACGATGCTGGTGGTGGGATGGCGGCCGCTCGTGCCTGGTGGATGCTCCGGGCGATCAGCCATCCGCGCGTCGCCGTGATCGATGGCGGTTGGCGAGCGCTCGGTGAGCTCGGCGTTCCCACGGAAGCCGGCATCGCGTGCCCCAGCGCGGTTGCCTCGTATCCGAGGAAGGTCGATCGGTGGCCGACTGTCGATGCAGAGCTCGTCGCACGTGTTCGCAGCGACCCGCGTTGGCGCCTGATCGATGCGCGCGCGCCCGAGAGATACGTCGGCGCAACGGAGCCTCTCGATCCCGTAGCGGGACACATTCCAGGAGCGTGCAACCTGTACTGGCAGTCGCAGCTCGACGGCAGCGGTTTGTTCGACCGGGTCGACGCGCTGCGCGCGCGGTTCGCCAAGATCCTCGGTGACGTGCCGCCCGAGCAGGTGGTCTGCTACTGCGGTTCCGGTGTGACAGCGTGTCATCTCCTCTTGGCCATGGACGCCTGCGGTCTCCACGGCGCGAAGCTCTACGTTGGGTCTTGGAGTGAGTGGTGCCGTCAGGGACGCCCGCTTGCGTGTGACTGACGTGGCCAGTCGCACAAAGCCGCGGAAATGCTATTGAACGCTCGTCATGACTGGGCTCCGCGAATTCCCGCTCACCTTGCCTCGCAACGCCTTCACGTCGCGTGAGGTGCCGCGAGCGGGTGGCATTTGGCGCCTCTGCCAGGACGCAGCGACCCTCGCCTCGATCGCCGCAGGTTGGCCTCCCTCGCGTTTCCGCGCCGAGAACGTGGCGTTCGTCGTTTACAAGATGACGCTTCTCCACGATGCCGAACCGGCTTATGGCGAGGTGCTCGACGCTCGGACGTGGGTGTCTCGCCTTCAACGCCGCACGCTGTGCACGCGGGAGGTGCGGGTACGAAGCCGCGGCCGACGAATTGCGGCCGCGACCCAGGAGTGGGTCCACGTCGATTTCGAGACACTCAAGCCCAGGCAGGGCTCAGCCGAGGCGGGTTTGGCCTTTGCTGAAATCGAGTTCGAGCCCTCGATCGCGATGCCTTCATTCGACGCGCTTCCCGGCGCCGAAGACGACTTCGAATTCGACATGTGGCACACCTGGTCCGACCCACTCGCGCACGCCAACCACCCCGCGTACATCGACTGGTGCGACGAAGCGACCAGCCGACGGATGCTCGCCTCAGGCCTCGATCCCGTGCTGCTGCGACCCATCGCCGAGCAGGTCACGTTTCGCAGCGCCGTATTGCCGGGCGAGCGGGTGAGCGTCCGAAGCAGGCGCATCGGACGAATCGGAACCGATGCGGTCGTGCTCGAGCACCTTTTGGAAACGGAACGGGGACGCGCTGCCGATGCGACGAGCGTTCGTGGTCTCGCCCAGGACGGCGGCGAAGCTCTCGTGGCAGCCTGGGACTGAGCGATGCGATCGGGCCTACCAAGTGGAACCTCGCTCTTGGTTTCTTTCGCGCGCGGGCTGGGCGTAGACAAGGAGCCGATCGACCCGGTCGCGCCCCAGCTTCTGCCTCCCGTCCTCGCACAACTTGCAGCCGCGCCCCGGCATCTTGGAGGCGTGGCCGCGCTGTATCGGGCGGCCGTACGTGCGACGACCTTCGGGCTGATCGATCACATGGTGCTGAGGACCCAGGCGATCGATGCCCATCTCGCTTCTGCCCTGCGCAGCGGCATCGATCAGCTCGTCATTCTCGGAGCCGGGCTCGACGCGCGAGGGTGGCGACTCGCAGCATTGAAGGACGTGACCGTCTTCGAGGTCGACCATCCGGCGACGCAACGATACAAGCGAAAGCGGATGTCGCAGCAACGTCCGCCCGCAGATATTCGCTACGTGTCGATCGATTTCGAGACGGAGCGATTTGCCGACGCGCTCGAATCCGCGGGATTTCGCTCTGGCGCGCCAAGCGCGTGGATCTGGGAAGGCGTTGCGATGTATCTGCCGCTCGACGCCGTTCACGACGCACTCGCGCAGCTGACGTCACTCGCGGCTCCGGGGAGCGAGCTCGCCATGACCTATCGTATGCCGGGCCTGCTTCCCTACGGGCCGTTGGGGCGGGTCGCGATCCCCGTGGTTTTTGCCGCCGCCGGCGAGCCGCTCAAGGCGACCCTGCGGCCCCATGAGCTCGCGTCGGCGGTCGCCCCGGATTGGGACGTAACCTTCGATGAGGACTCGCGCGGCTGGCGAAAACTAGCCGGTTCGACCGCAAACGCTTCCCGCAGTTTCTTGTCGGAGCGGCTCGCGATTGTGAAGAGGCGGTACTGAGACATGTGCACGATCATCGTTCGGCACAGGATGGATGAATTCTACTCCACAATCATTGCCTCGAACCGGGACGAGTTCTACGACCGCTCGGCATCAGCTCCAGCGGTGCTTCGCGCCCAGCCGCTCGTGGTTGGAGGGCGCGACGAGCGCGAAGGTGGGACTTGGTTCGGGCTCAGTCGGAATGGACTTTTCGTGGGGCTCACCAATCAACGAAGCTTCGGCGCGAGAAACGACTCACTCCGCTCGCGAGGACAGCTCGTGGTCGACACGCTTGCGGAAGGCTCTCTCGAAGGCGTCGAGCGGTACCTCAGAGGCATCGATCCCGCGGCCTACAACGAGTTCAACCTGATCTTCGGCGACGGCGAAGAGCTGCGCGCTGCGTACGCGAGGAGAGACGGTCACGAGGTCGAGATCGAAAGACTGGCGGACGGGGTGCATGTCCTTTGCAATGATCGACTGGGCTCTTCGGAGTTCCCGAAGGCCGAAAAGGCGAGGGCGCGAGTCATGGCGGTTTCTCCGGATACCTGGCCGCGGCTCAAGCGGCACCTCGTCGAGGTGTTGTCGGATGGTTCGTTGCCCGACCCTTCCGAGGTGCCGCCAATCCCACCGGACGCCCCCTTCGACCAAGAAGTCGCGCGGCACCTTCAAGCGATATGCGTCAACACTCCGGTGTACGGCACCGTCTCGTCCACAATTGCCGCGGTGACCCCCGGGCGTGTCGAGCAGTATTGGTTTTCGGAAGGCCCCCCGTCGGAGTCGAGCTTCGAAGACGTCCGCAGCCTCACCCAAGCGCCCGAATGAAGCGACGGGCGGCCGTGTTTTGGG
>JABDJF010000404.1 GCA_013002645.1 Myxococcales bacterium | reverse complement strand
GCGATGGCTTCGCGCGCACGTGGATCGACTCGGCTTCGTCGAAGTGGGCCCTTGCAGCCTCCGCCTTACCCAACGCTGCGCGGAGAATAGGGCTTTCAGGCTGCGTTCTGGCGGGCCGTCCGGGTATGGACGTTATGTAAAGCCCCTGCGCAGGCCGCAGTGGGTTCAGCAAAAACGTGACATCCGAGACGCGTTCGGGTGCGGGGGCCCCGCATCGACGGCCAGGGGATGGCTGGCACGAGAGTCCCTTGAGGTCGTCACGCACCCGTTCTTTCAGGAATCCGATGACGGGGTGCGCATGCGGCTCGCCCGGCTCGAACTCCGAGTCGCTCGACTGACTGCCCTGTGTAGCGGCCCGCGACCTTTGACACCGCGCCCAAACACCTGATCGTTGTTGGTTCGGTGGCGACAAAGCGAGGACGTCCTGGCGACGGAATTCATGGGGAGTCGAGGCGCCGCTTGGGCCACCCCGGGCTGTGTCGGAATCTGGCTGAATCACGTCGGGGTGGGTCCTGCCCACTGAGGTACGACGCGACGCACGTCTTGGACTACGCGGCCCTCAACCCGCTGGAACTGGGCGTGCGTGCGCAGACGTCAAACATCGCGGGCCGGTACACAGGTGTCGAGTTCTCGGACAGAATGGTCAGAATGTCGTGACACACAGCTCGGCAAGACTCGCGGGCCGCGACACCGGGTTGCATCGAGAAGGGACGTCAGTCGTTTGTCGCCAGTGCATCTTGTACGCGGGTTGTAATCTATTCCATCCGATCAGCTGGCTTGGCTAGCTCCCCTCGAGCCCCAGTCGCCGGGCAACACCCAGCTCCTGCCAACCGCCCAAGCATTGCGCGAGCCGATCATAGGTCGCTCGCCGCTCGTTCCATCCCTTCCATCGCCCCACGCTCTCGACCCAGTCGGCGAGGTGAACACAACACAGTGCATCGAAACGGTCCGGCGCGATTCGTATCTCGACGCCCGCGGTGCGATGACGGATGCGCGGCGGCGGCTCTGGTCGTTGAATGTCGGCGTCGAAAGTCGAGCGCTCCATAAAGCAGTTGAGATAGGCGAGCTCTTCCGCTTCTTCGCCGATCAGCGCCTGCAGCTCCGGCCGTCGATCGAGCGGGAGCTCGAATGAGCGAAACCGCTCGGTTCCGTAGATCGAGTGAAACACGCCCGCCTCACAAACGGCCCTCGCACACCGCCACGATTCGAGCAAGCGATAGGTACCTTCCACGTGATCCCAGAATGTCCGCTGCGTGTGCTTTCTATCCGCGATGCCGAGCTGTTCGTAGTAGGCTCGCAACTTCGCCAGTCGGGGCTCGTTTGTCTCGAGGGTTGACTCGCTCAACTAGCCTCCCCCCGAAGGCTCGCACACTTCTTCTCATGGGCCGATCGATAGGCCTGCTGCATCTGATCTACGATCTCTTCTTCTCCGAAACGCTCGCGCAAGTGTGAGTTCAGTTCAGCAGCCAGCGCCTCCGCCGACTCGCGGTTCAGGAGAAACGTTCGCACCGCATCGACCAGTTGCGATGCGATTTCCGACTCCGACGCCGCGTTGATCCCGAGTGTTAGCGGACGCCCTTCACGTGTCACGATCTCCGGGATGCCTCCGCGCATGAGCGTTACCATTGGCCGAGCGGAAAGGCCAACCTCGGTTAACGCCCCGGGGAAGTTGTCGCTGAGATAACAGAAGATGAACAAGTCGGCAGCTGGGTAGATCTCGGGCAAGACGTCGTGGTCGACGAACCCGCACAAGTGAACACGATCTCTGAAGCGCTGGGGAATCGGATTGTAGAAGGCTTCTTTCGTGAGTTTGGCATTTGCGGACACTTGGCTGCCGGTGTCACTCAAATTGTGCCCCAACCAACAGAGTTCCAGCTCCGGACTGAGGTCAAAGAGCGCAGGGATCGCACGCTGAAGGACCCCGACACCCTTTCGATGCTCCAAGCTCCCCACCACAAAAAGGCGACAACGATCTGCCGAGAGCGACACGCCCGTCAGCTCTCTGAGGCGCTCCAGTGCGACTCCCTCAGTACTGAAGTCTGGCCGGAAGCGAGCCGCATCGACGCAATTGGGCACGACCACAGTGCCGCATGGAGCCTCGCCACCCAACGCGAACTTCAGTGTGGCACCCAACGTGTAGCGAGTCGGCGAGGAGAGCAGGTCGCTATTCGTCATCTGGCGGCGCTCTCGATCGATCTGCTCGAGATTCTCGTTCGTCGCTTCTAGGCGATTGTTGCCGAGGCAGAGAACGAGCGGCGTATGCGTTCGGGTGATCCGAAGCACCTGCTCACTGGCTGCCCAACTCTCGAAGGAATCAGCCAGCGTCCCCTCCCAATCGGGCGCCTCGACGAAGATGGGAGCATCGGGGTCGGCGGCCCGGCTTGCAGATACGATCGACTCGACGCATCGAGCGAGGCGATCGCCGAATCGCGCGCGGCTCTCAGAAGGCGACCGACAGAGGTAGCGCCGACTGACACCGCCCTCGGCTTCGCTGAAGCTATTTGCCGTTGGAGACTGCGTCACCCAATCAACGGGGTGCCCTCGACGCGCAAGCACCCGGGTCAGAAGACCGAGGTACGTTCCGATGCCACCCTTGACTAGATGCCGATCATCCTCGGTCGAAACGAAGACATAGCGAGTCTGCGTCATGGGTTCTCGGCGAGAAATCGATCGAAAGCGGGGGTGCTTTTCATCACGCCTACGTCGATCAATCCATCGGAGTTCTTGAACCGGATCGAATCCGGATGGTGCAAGCACAGTCCGGGCTCGCGAGTCAGCGCAGCTAGATAGGCTGCGTATTCGTCCGCGACGTTCCTTCGCTCGCTACGTTTTGCGTCGAGCTCGACCCTTGATGGGAAATCCCAGAGATACTTGAAGTGCAACACGGCGCCCTGAATCCCGCAACTTTGCAGGCCGATCATGTCGTGCCAGCCGCGCGCTAGCACCAAGGAAGAGTCGTAGCGAAGCAGTGGAACCTTGGAGCAGTAGGGCTCGACGCCGAAGACCCGGCTTCGCATTCCTCCTGCGTGCGTGTCGATCGGGTACTCCACACCTTCAATCCGATCGTGAAATGTACCCACGACCTTTTGGTAGTCGGCATCGAAGTAGGCGCACGAGCGCAACGGATCCGCACCGCGCTCGTAATTCGTCTCGCGGATGGGGCGGTCGGAATACATGTCGAGCAGATGGCAGTAGAGACCGTTGGCACCGACCTCGTCCAAGAAGCGGGTGAATTCGCAGAGAGACAGTCGCTCGTAGCCAGGATAGATGAGCATCTCATCCGCGTCCGCGATCAGACACCAGTGCCCCTGGCCATAGCGGGCCATGAGAGACAGAAGCCATAGGCGCCCAGATTGGCTGGCCTCGAATCCGTCGCCCGCCTCGAAGACATGATGGCGCGAGTCGGCGAGCAGCATCTCGCGCGTGTCGTCCGTCGAGCCGTTGTCGACCGCGAACAAGCGGTCTACGCCCCGTTCGAAGTAGGACGCCAAGAGGTGGGGAAGACGCAGCTCCTCGTTCCTGACGACCATGAACAAGCGCAACTCGCACTTGCTGCTTTCGGGAATTCGGTTCTCGTCACATCGATTCAACACGGGCTGGCTCACAGTTCAATCCCAGTCGAATTCTCGACCTATGTGATCGAAGAGGCGTCGATTGAAGGGACGAAAGAAGTCCTGAAGTCGATGTCGGAGGGCGCGGTCGAGCACATCGTGCTCGCGCTCGTCGAGATCTTCGAAGGAGAGCTCGGGGCATGGGGGCAGCCCGAGAAATTCGACGACCGTAGCCAACGCCGGTCCCGGATCTGCGAACACCGCCTCGGCCTGAAGGATCAGAAAGCGCTCTCGAGGGAAAAACCGCTCCCACTGCAGCAAGTGATCGATGTAGCAGCCGCGTGCGATGTAGGAATAGTGGCGATGGATGTGATCATTGAGTAGCGGCTCCTTCAGTAGTCGCTGAGCGGCTGCAGGAAATTGCTCAGCCTCCTGGTCGAGGCACGCAGCGAAGGAGTCGACGTCGATGTGCCCCTTCTTTCGATTGTGCTCGAAATGATGCAGCGCTCGATCGACGGGGTCGCGCAAGATCGCTATCAAGCGCGCGTCGGGAATGGCGCTACGGACGCGCTCCGGAACATGAGGGTGAAAGAGGTAGTAAGGGCTAGCTTCGCCCGTGATCACCCCGGCCACCGCCGAGGGGAACTGCTCTTGGTACCAGGCTAGTCCCCGCGCAAAGTGGCGATCGAAGAAGTGCACCTCCTTGCGTACCGCGGGAACGACCTTCGGGTGACGCGCGAGGCTCCAGTAGAGCGATTCGGTGCCGCACTCCTGCGCGCCGATCATCAAGAAGCTGGGAAGGCGGCCTCCCTCGCCACCGGGCTGATGCTCGGTCATGCCGTCACGCCGTCATGCAGTTCTGTCGTCGTATCGGCCCATTCGAGTGCATCGATGCGGTGCTGATGCTTTCGAATGAAGCGATCGAGAACGCGATGCTCGTCCTCGCCGAGTCGCGGCCGACTCAGTTTTTCGCGCTCTTCGAGATGATAATGCGCGTCGAGCGCCTGCAGTCCCATGCTCTCGAAGATGGGGCGAAGCACAGCGCCGGAGTCGTCGACCAGATCCCTGTGCCGGACCAAGAAGGCGCTCGTGAACTCGCCAGCCTCGCGCCCGATGCATTCGTATGTCCGAAGCCAGTAATCTGCCAGGACGGCGACTCCACCTTCCGGAAACACGCGACTGGGGTCGACGCCGGGGGACGAGCCCCGAGCGATGTGAAAGCACTCGGCTTTGTCTTTCGGCAGGTAGTACCGTGTTCCATGGCGGACATGCGCGGCGGACCACAGTTGCTTCAGGCTGGCGACGGTGCTGCGGAGATCTCGACCGGTGACGACGAGGGTTGCTCGCGGAAAGATCGCTCGCACGAGGGGTAGCTTATTCCAGAGGTGAGGGTTCTTCATTAGCCACCGCATGCCGGGCCGCACGCCGTTGTCCGCAGCGAGTTCGCAAAAGCCTTCGCGCGCTCGCTCCAACAGCTCTGGCGTGCCGTGGTCGGCGTCGTAGGCTGGGCAGCCCGGGTCTTCGTTTGCAGAGGTCGACATCGCCAAGCCGGCCAACTTGCGCCATTCCCGCGTGAGTTCGAAACCGATGCTTCGCAATTGGGGGTGCCCGCCGAGGCAGCGCGACAGAATCGTCGTGCCACCACGAATACTGCCGACAACGATCACTGGCTGATCTCGCACCGGTTCTGGCGTCGGCCTCGGGAGGCGCTGCAAACCATCGACGGGTTGATAGTTCAGCACCTGCCGTGACCGCTTTAGGCTCAGTGCCTCGGGTACGTTCGCCGACGTACAGTTGAGAACGTCGAAGCGCACGCGCCGAACCACGAGGCAACGGTGAATGAAGCTCTCGAGATCGCGCCCCGAGAC
>JABDJF010000368.1 GCA_013002645.1 Myxococcales bacterium | reverse complement strand
CCGATGGGCTTCTACAGCCCGGCCACCCTGGTCGAAGACGCCAAGCGGCACGGCGTCGAGGTGCACCCCATCGACATCAACAAAAGCCAATGGGATTGCACCCTATTCCCGATGGAAAGCGAGAAGGCGCCAAGCCCCGTGGACGACGCAAAGCGCTGTCTTTACGGGGTACGGATGGGGCTGCGATACGTGAAGGGGCTCGGAGTACTCGAGCGCGAACGGATCGAGGCAACCAAACGCCCACTGCCAAACCTCGCGACCTTCGTTCGGCAGGCGCGGCTCAATAAGAAGGCTCTGCACGCGCTGGCCGAGGCAGGCGCCTTCGAATGCTTCGGGCTCAATCGGCGCGACGCGATTTGGCAGGTGCGGAGCCTCTCGCGTTTCGCTCAGGATTCCTTGCCGCTCGAGCCCGCGTCGAGTCAGATTTCATTTGCCTCCTTGGCAAGCGAGGACGAAGTCATCTGGGATTACCGTTCGAGTCATCACAGCACGCGCGGCCACCCCATGCGAGGGCTTCGCGACGCGCTTCATTCACGCGGCATCCCCGAAGCAGGCCGAGTTCATGGCTGCGCACACGGGGACGAGCTCGAGTATGTCGGCATGGTGATCTGCCGCCAGCGTCCGGGCACGGCGTCGGGCGTTACCTTCTTCACGCTCGAAGACGAAACCGGCTTCGTCAACGTGGTGGTCTGGAAGCAGGTCTTCGACCGCCATGCCGCGCTCGCCAAAACCGCTGCCCTGCTCGGCGTGACCGGCGAGATTCAAAGAGCCGACGGCGTCATTCATCTGATTGCAAAGTCGCTGTGGGCGCCGGATGTTTCGCTCGCGGAGCAAACCCACCGCTCCCGAGACTTCCACTGATCTTCGGGCTAGCCAAAGCCCAGTAGGCCGAGTTGAACGACCCAGTAGGCCTCGATTCCCAGTTGGACGAGCAGAAGAACCGCGCGAAGAGAGACGGCCATTTCACTCGTCGAAATCAGATGCACGATCGACTGCGCAACGCGCGCTACGAGCACCCAACGCGCCAGCGAATCGGTGATGCCCGCGTTGTCGGTCACCAGTGCGAGCAAAATCAGCGCCGCGAAAGCCGGCAGATTCTCATAGCAATTGGCCTGCGCGCGACAGAGCCTATTGGAGAATGGAGAGACGTCTTCTCCGCTCGGGAGAAAGTCGTTCGCGGCGCGTTCCTTTTTGAGCACGAGCACGGTTCGATAGAAAACGATCGTCGTAGCCAGCAGTACCGTCCAAGCGACGTAGCCGACGAGCGCAAGTGCAGAGGGGGACATCGTCATTCTCCTAGTTACGGTGAGCCGGGCGGACTATACCCAAAGCGCCGAGCGGCGGATAGAGTTCATGGGGAGGCGGAGCTGATGAAAACGCTGATGCTGAAGAGACCCGAGGTTGAAAGACTCGCGACGATGGAGCTCGCCGTCTCCGCCGTGGAGCATGCGTTTTCCGCGTTTGGGCGAGGCGAGGCGACCATGCCCCCCAAAGTCTACCTGCCGATCGCGGATCACGACGGCGACTTCCGAGCGATGCCATCGCGTCTCGGCAACTCTGCGGGCATCAAGTGGGTGAATGTGCATGCTGAGAATCGCAGGAAATTCGGACTGCCGACGGTCATGGCCGTCTATGTACTCAACGATCCGGCAAACGCATTCCCGCTGGCGATCATGGACGGCACCCTACTCACCGCGCTGCGCACCGGTGCCGCAGGCGCAGTCGCATCCAAGTACCTCGCGCAGCGCAATCCGAAGACCATCGGTTTCATCGGCTGTGGCGTGCAGGCCCATACCCTCCATGGCACACACCAGGTGGTTTTCGATGACTTCGAGACTCTTGCCTACGACCGAAACGAGTCGACCGCAGCCGCCTTCGCCGATCGGGTGGGTGGCCGTGCAGTGACGTTGGCCGAAGCGGCCGGTGCCGACGTCGTATGCACGGCGACGCCATCACGAACGCCATTCGTGAAGGACATTTGGATCCATCGAGGGGCACACATCAATGCCATCGGCGCAGATGCTCCTGGCAAGCAGGAGCTCGAGACCAAGCTGCTGCAGAGCGCGGCGGTCTACATCGACGACCTTCATCAGGCGACGGGAAGCGGGGAGATCAACGTTCCCCTCGCGGCCGGCGACATCGAGGCGAGCCAACTGGCGGGCACCCTGGGCGAAGTCGTTGCAGGCCTGTTGCCGAAGCCGGAGATCTCGACGACGACGGTCTTCGACTCCACCGGCCTCGCCATCCAAGACGTTTCACTCGCGCGCGCAATCTACGACGCTGCCCAGCGACAGGCGATCGGCCAGGAGGTCGACCTCCTCGGTCTCGACGCCGCATCGGACGATTAGCCGGGGAAGAATCGCCGCGCGAGCTCCAACCGAAAAATGTCGGTTTGTGCCTTCCGGCAGTACGCTCCCGCGGGTGCGGCAGCGACTCCCCATGCTGATCTTCGCGGCGCTCCTCTGGCCGTCACCCGGAGCCGCGGAGGACGCCGGCGAAGCGTTCCTGGGGCATCCGGATGCCCGGCGAATTGAGGCTCTGCGGACCGCTGAGACTGCCGAAGTGAAGAAGGGCAAAGGCGGTCGCAGCCTCGCGTTCAAGGTCACGCTGGCCGACGGCACACGTGGCTACTTCAAGCCGAAGCAGAGCTTTTCGGCCGCACACTGGTACTCAGAGCTCGCCGCCTACTACTTGGATCGCGAGCTCGAGATCGGACGCGTGCCTCCAACGACCGGTCGCAGGTTTCGCTGGAGCGAGCTTCGAGCCGCCGCGGGCTCGGACCCGAGGGTGAGCGAGCTTGGTATCGAAAAGGACGGCACGCTCAAGGGAGCGTTCGTCTGGTGGATCCCCGAGCCGCTCGAACGAGTCCGGATGGGCCGCAAATGGGAACGCTGGGTACGAGTCCAGAAGTCGCTTCCCATCACGCCGTACCAACGGCCCGTGGACTATCGCGCGGATCTAAATCGACGCCCGGGGATTCGAGAGGCCACGGACCCGAGTCGGCCGGTCGCGCAAACTCCCGACATCGAGGCGCGGCCAGCCGAGCTCTCGGATCTGATCGTCTTCGACTACCTCACGCAAAACGTGGACCGCTGGGGCGGTGACTTCACCAATCTCAGATCGCGCGGCAAGGGCGGGCCTTTGATCTACCTGGACAACGGGGCCGGGTTCTGGCTCGGAGCGCAGCGTCTTGGTTTGATGGAGGCTCGCTTGAAGGCCTTGCAGCGCTTTCGCCGGTCGACCATCGACGCGGTGCGAAAGCTGGATATCGAGCGCTTTGCTTCGCGATTGCGGGAAGATCCGCTCGCTCCCGTCCTGAACGAGAAGCAGCTGGACGGCCTCGAGCAGCGCCGACGCGCCGTGCTCGAACACGTCGAGGCCATGGTCGCGCGCTTCGGTGAGCCGCGCGTTTTCGCGTGGTAGGTTCCAAGGGTGAACGAGCGACTTCGGCTTCCGGCTGAGTGGGAGCCACATTCGGCCTGTTGGCTTGGCTTTCCATACCTGGAGGACGAGTGGCCCTTCAATCTCGCGGCCGCACAGGCTTCGATCGCAGCCCTTAGCAGGGCGATTGCGGAGCGAGGCGAAGAGCCGGTACGGCTGCTCGTGAAAAACCAGGAGATCGAAGCGCATGCGAGGTCCTTGATCGGCGAGGCTCGCAATCTCCGCTATGTGACCACCGACTACGGCGACTGCTGGCTGCGAGACACGGCCCCGCTTTTCGGTCACCAAGACAACGGCGAGCTCGGCGCTCTGTGCTTCGAGTTCAACGGCTGGGGCGGCAAGCACGAAATGCCGTTCGATGAACGCGTGAGCGGCTGGCTGACCGAGCATCTACAGGCTCGGCGCTTCGAATGTCCGGTCGTTCTCGAAGGAGGCGCCCTCGAGACGAACGGCGCAGGTACGTTTCTGACCACCGCCTCGTGCGCGCTCAACCCCAACCGAAATCCCGGCATGACGCGCGAGGCTTTCGAGAAGCTCATCGGAGACCGGGTGTCGATGGAGCGCTTGATCTGGCTCGACGAGGGCTTGGCGCACGACCACACCGATGGTCACATCGACATGATCGCCCGATTCGTCGCGCCCGACACCGTAATCTGCATGAGGCCTAGCCGGGGCGCGCCGAATGCCGGGGTGCTTCATTCGATCGAGGAGAAGCTGCGGGCCGCCGGCCTGGAAGTGCTGGGGCTCCCGGCGCCGCCGGACCTGGCGTCTTCCCGCGGCGAGCCGCTGCCTGCCAGCTACTGCAACTTCTACATCGCCAACGCTGCGGTGATCGTCCCGACTTACGACGTTCCCGAAGACGAGGCTGCGCTCGGAGCGATCGCCGATGCGTTTCCGGACCGTGACGTGATCGGCCTGCCTGCCGCAGACCTGCTATGGGGAGGCGGAGCGTTTCATTGCGTCACCCAAGCCGAACCCAGCACGAGATGACCGCCTCTCCCCTATCGATCGGAATCGTCCAATGCGCACTCGGCGACGCGCGGGAAGCCAACGTCACGCGTGTCGAAGGCTTGATTCGCGAGGCCGCTCTGCGCGGAGCAAAGATCATCGTCACCCCGGAGCTGTTCGAAGGCCCCTACTTCCCGCAAACCGAGGACGAACATGCGTTCGACTTGGCGGCGCCTCTTGATTCTCATCCCACGGTCGGTCGCATGCAGGCCCTCGCCGAGGAGCTTGGCGTGGTGCTTCCGATTTCGTTTTTCGAGCGCGCCGGGCAGGCCTACTACAACAGCGTCGTGACGATCGACGCAGACGGAAAGCTGCTTGGCGCGTACCGCAAGAGCCACATTCCCGACGGCCCGGGATACGAGGAGAAGTTCTATTTTCGGCCCGGAGACACTGGCTTTCGGGTCTGGAATACCCGCCACGGAAACGTTGGCGTGGGCATCTGCTGGGATCAGTGGTTCCCGGAGGCGGCCCGCAGCATGGCCCTGCAGGGGGCGGAAGCTCTGCTCTATCCAACCGCGATCGGCAGCGAGCCAGACGCGCCGGACGAGGACAGCCAGGCGGCCTGGAGACGCGTGATGGTCGGCCATGCGGTCGCCAACGCCATGCCCGTCGCCGCGGCTAACCGGATTGGAGCAGAAGCCGGACTGACCTTCTACGGAAGCTCGTTCGTCTGCGATCAGCGTGGTGACCTCTGCGCCGGGCTTGGGCGAGACGAGGAAGGCGTGGCCACCGTGTCGTTCGACCGTGATGCGCTTCGCCGGTACCGCGCGAACTGGGGGTTCTTTCGCGACCGCCGGCCGGATCTTTATGAAAGGCTAGTTGCGGATGAGCCGCTTGAGTGAGTCGCTGTACGCCATCGTGGATGCAACGCACGCGGAGCGTCCACTGGAGCTCGCGTTCAAGGCGCTCAACGCGGGCTGCGCCATCGTGCAGCTTCGCGCCAAACGGCTCGATGACGTGTCGTTTCTCGAGATCGCGACGCGGGTCCGCTCTGCCTGTGGGCATGCCGGTGTTCCTTTCGTCGTCAACGACCGCGCAGACATCGCGCGCCTGGTCGAGGCGGACGGACTGCATCTCGGGCAAGAGGACCTCTCGATCGACGATGCACGCAAAGTCGTGGGCAGCATGCAGATCGGAGTCTCGACGCACAGCCTCGAGCAGGCCATCGCGGCGGAAGCCGGGGGCGCGGACCTCATCGCATTCGGCCCGGTCTTCCCGACCAAGACCAAAGAGAACCCCGATCGCGTCGTCGGCCTGGAAAAGCTCGCGGAGGTTTGCGGGACCGTGTCGCGGCCTGTGGTCGCGATCGGTGGAATTACGCCGGAAAACGCTAGAGAAACGCTCCAGGCAGGGGCGGGTCATCTCGCGGTGATTTCGGCCCTGCCGCGCTTTTTGGACGACGCACGATAGCGCGTCACTTGATTTCTTCGAAGTACTGAATCGCCGTTTCAATCGCCGCACCGAGCGCCTGATTCACCAGATTCGCGGTCGCGTCTTCGCCGCTGCGAAGCGCCTCATAGTAACGCTGCCGTTCGGTTGCATGAATGACAACCGGAGGAAAACCGCCACGCATCAAGATCAGGTTCATCACCAGTCGCGCGACTTTGCCGCTGTGTCTAGGAAACGGATAGATGTGAAGTAGCTGGTAGTGCGCCTTACTCGCCATCCGTACCGGGTGCATCGTCTTCTTGGTGTCGGGATCCGAAAGCCATTGGACGAGCTGCCGCATCCGGTAGCTGATCTTGTCGGGCTGCGAGATCTCATGAAAGTAGAGCCGGTGGAGCGGCATGTCCTTGCGGTACTTCGGGGGCCCTTTACCCTCGAGCTCCTCGGGAGCCAGCTGCGCGTAGAGCTTCTTGATGACGTCCAGGTTAACCGTGAATCGGCGGCGAGACGACATCTCACGAATCATCTCGATCGCGCCCATGTGGTTGCGGACCTCGTCGTAGACGGGGATGAGCGCAGGGTCGGTGATGGCCTCGTCGTGGATGGCGGCCCGGAGCTCGTCCATCGAGTAGACGACGCCTTCGAGCGCGCTATCGTGGTAGATCCAGGCGATGTCGAAGCGCTCTTGATACTCCTGGCGCGCCCGCGCGTTCGCCGAATCGAGCAACTCTTGAAGCTGGGCGACTCGCTCTTCTAAGCTCGGACCCTGAAGCGCTTGAACCAAGAAATTCCCTCCACTCACGGGCAGCCTAGGAGGTCGGCTCCGTGCGGCCGGCGAAGCTATCAGCGGGACCCCAGGACGTCAACCATGTCCGAATTCGGCTAATTGAGGGCATCTGAAATCGCTCCACGCAGCCGCATTTTGCTCGGAACGCCTGTAGAAGCCCAGCGTATGATGCCGCCGCGATCCACCACAATCACGGTAGGAAGCATCTTGATGGCGTATCGCCGTTGAACCGTTCCGGTGCGGTCATGCAGGCTCGGGAACTCGGTGCCAAACGCTGCGTGGGCCGCCTGCAGGGTCTGACGGTCGATGGGCTCGACATTGACGGCGTAGAACGCGACGCCACGCTCGGCGAACTCCGCGCGCAGATCGTTCAGAATCGGGGTCGTTCGTTTGCAGGCGCGGCACCAGCTGGCCCAGAAGTCGAGGACGACGACTCCGCCAGACATCTCGGAGAGCGTCACCTTGTTTGGGCTGTTCGGCTCGGCCCC
>JABDJF010000362.1 GCA_013002645.1 Myxococcales bacterium | reverse complement strand
GCTCTGGTGGGCCCACGAACGCCTTCACCGCGCTTGCCTCGCGAGCTACCACGAGCGACGGGTCACCTTCGCGGACGACCGCGAGCGCTTTCAGGACGAGTGCCTTCAGCCTTCTGCCGATCCGGATCAAATGTGGCGTGATCACCGCACCTACATCGACCATTGGCGCGATGCCGCCAGCAAGGTGAAGGCGGCCCGCGTACCGTTGCCGATGCGCCGGTTCTGGTCGAAGCAAGCGCGCGTGACGTCGATGCCGGCCTAGCGGCTGTGTCCGAGAAGCCAGTCGGTGGTCATGTCGGCAAACTCGGTCGAAAAGAACGGGATGTGACTGCCGTCGTTGATCGTCCAAAGCGCAGCGTCGATGCCCTCGTCACAGTCGGTCGAGTAGGCGAGCTTGTCGGTTTCCGCGCCATCGAGGGCGGGAACCAAGTCGACCGACCCCTCGTCGGTTGGGGAGGACACGTCGCAGCCGCCGGCAGCCGCGAAGCGCTCCGTGGTCTCGATCGCTCCTGGGTAGAGGTCCGGCCGGCCGTCGTAGGGAATGGTCGCGTCCAGCGTACCGTGGATGGCTAGCACGCTCACTGGAATCGTCGCGGGGGCACAGTCGGCCGGGTCGTTGAAGGTGGAGCCCGCGAGGCTCACGATGGCGGTAACGAGCTCGGACGCTTCACATGCCATTCGAAACGACATGAACCCACCGTTCGAGTGGCCGATCAAGTACACGCGCTTCGGGTCGATGTTATACGTTTGTTTAGCCTCGTCGATCAGCCCGCTCAGGTATCCGACGTCATCGACCGAATCGCCGGGGTCGCAGCAGGCCGCGGTCGCGTTCCAAAACCTCTCCCCTTCGTCGTTCAGGGTTCCGTCCGGAAAGACGAGCACGAACTGCTTTTCGTCGACGAAGTCGAAGAGCTGCATGTAGCCGGTCTCGACGCGTCCGTCGGCGCCGAAGCCGTGAAGGACCATGACCAGAGGATGGGCGACGGTCGGATCGTAGTCCGTCGGAATGTCGACCTCTGCGGGCCTTTCATCGCCGCCGATCACGAGGGGAGGGTCGGCCGAGAACACGGTCGCGCTGCTGCCGTCGCTGCTGCCGCAGCCAATGAGCATCTGAACGAAGAGGAGGGGGAGCAGCTTTTCCATGCGGCCGCGTATAGGGCTCAGGCCGGCCGCCGTAAAGCCGAGATGCCCTGGTGGAGTGCTCGAGGACGGTATAAGCTGCGCCCCATGGCGGACACGATCTTTAGCAAGATTCTCCGCGGGGACATCCCTTGCCACAAGGTGTACGAGGATGACCTCGTCTTCGCGTTTCTCGATATCGGCCCTCTCAGCTATGGGCATACGCTCGTGATTCCGAAGGAAGAGGCGGCCACCGTGGACCAGCTCTCGGACGAGACGGCGGCGGCGATTGGCCGTGTGTTGCCCAGGCTTTGCCGCGCCATCAAGGCCGTCACCGGCGCCGACCAGTTCAACATCCTTCAAAATAACGGCCCCATGGCGCACCAAGCGGTATTCCACGTTCACTTCCACATCATTCCGAAGCCAGGTGTGAGCGAGGGGCTGGTGATCGAATGGGCGCCGGGGAGGCTCGACCCAACCGAGGCCGCGAAGCTGGCCTCCGCCTTGAGCGCGGAGATCGGGGCGTAGGATGGGGGGAGCGAGCTTCGACGAATCGATTCCGTTCAAAGGGCTGCGCATTGCCGTGATGACGGTTTCCGACACGCGCACCGAAGCGACCGACAAGTCGGGTGCCTACCTCGTCGAGAGCGCGCAAGCGGCGGGCCATCAAGTGATGGACAAGGTCATCGTCTCCGACGATCGCAAGCGCATCGAGGTCCAGCTCCGGCGCTGGGTCAACGAGCCCAACATCGAGGTGGTCCTCGCGACCGGCGGCACCGGCGTGACCGCCCGCGACGTGACGCCCGAGGCCTTCGAAGCGGTTTGGGAAAAACCGATTCCTGGTTTTGGAGAGCTGTTCCGCACGCTGAGCTACGAGCACATCGGCACCTCGACGATTCAGTCGCGCGCCTGCGCCGGCGTCGCACGAGGCACGTACCTCTTCGCACTGCCAGGCTCGACCGGCGCCTGCAAAGACGCCTGGACCGGAATTCTCAGATACCAACTAGACATCCGCTACCGCCCCTGCAACTTCGCAGAGCTCATTCCGCGCTTGATGACGGAATAGGCGCGTACCGGGACGCGGAAAAAAGCGCGATACGGGGTTCCGCCGAACGGCTCGGCGTCATAGCGGGGCACGGAAAAACGCGCGACACGGGGCTGCGTCGAACGGCTCGGCTTGCAAAGGTGGCCGGAGGGGCTTGAAGCCTGAGGCCACGCAAGCCGAGCCTCGTCGCATGCGCCAATCCGCGGTGGTTGCTGTCT
>JABDJF010000314.1 GCA_013002645.1 Myxococcales bacterium | reverse complement strand
CTCAGAGCCTTCGTAGGCCTCGCGGATCAACTCCGAGACTTCGGGAGAAACCGGCCCCGCTAGATCTCGAAGCGAACGCAAATGGTTCCAAACGAACGTGAGCGGGTTTTTGACCTCGTGAATGATGCTGGCGGTCAGCGTCCCAATCGCCGACATGCGTTCTGCCAGGACGAGCCGTTGCTCGAGCTCGTGCTCGGCGGACATGTCCGTCACCGACACGAGCGCTCGCCCGAAGTGTCCGTTGTCGTCTTCCACAAAACGCCAGTGCACGCGAACATCCCTTGGCTCGCGCGAGCAGGTCATGATCGCGGTTTCCAGATGGACGTCGTGCTCGTTTCGGAAGGCTGCCATCAAGATGCGGAGAAAGTCGGCCTTCGACTCAGCGGTCAACAATTCTCTAGACCGACGGATGCACTCTTCTTCGCTAGACGCGCCGACCAGCGAAATGGCACCGGCACTCGCTCGATGAATCCGTATCCGGTCTAGACATTCACCGAGCGCATCGGGGTTGTTCCGCACCAGCTGCTTGAACGCGTCGGCATCGCGACAGCCCTGTTCTTCAATCCATTCGAGAGGGCCTCGAAAGTTCAAGTCCCATACTGCGCTCGGCAGGAACTCCCAAACGCGGTCATCGCGCTCTCGAGCAGGCCTCTTCTTTGATGGACGAATGAGACGAACCATGGGCTTTGGGGTAGGGACTTGCGTTCGAAACGAGAGCGGATCGTAGCGAACCGGGGGCCCCGCGACTAGAAGGCGGCCGCCGAGACATGCGAGCCCCTCGAATTCAGGTGCGATCGTCGTCCAGTGCCCTTCGAGCATCGTAGACCAATGCTTCGACCTTCGACCTCGCGGTGGTCGCGGCCGAGCGGGCGTCCAGGTCGGTCGGTAGAGGTTCGCCGAGCTGAACCGCAATTCGCGTGTGCTTCCGAGCCGCGATCTTGGCAATGTGCTCGCCAAACGAGTCGTCGCCGTACGCGATTGCAGGCGAGTAGGCGAGCCCAACGGGAATGACCGGAACGTCGAGTGAGCGGACAGCCGCGAACGCGCCAGGGTGGAATTCGTGTACCGAATCTCCTGGAAACGCTCGGCCTTCCGGAAAGGCAACGACCGTGCGTCCTTCTTTGGCGCGCCTGCGAATCTCCCGGAGTGCTACGGCGCCGCTCCGCCGGTCTTCGCGGTCGACGAAAATCGTATCGCCGTGCTTGGCCAAACGACCGAGCAACGGCCAATCCGCGACGTCGTGCCTGCTCACCAAGACACCCGGAAAGACAGACAGCATCACTCCGATATCGAGCGCACTCTGGTGATTGGCGACGACCAATGCGCCGCCGAGGTAGCGTTGCGGACCGTCCAAAAGGAGCTCCGCGCCAAAGAGCCGTAGAACCCCGTTCGTCAGACGCGAGCGATAACGGTTGGCGAGCGCCTCCTGCCCGGACGCTGGAGCCATGGCCCGCCGCGTTTCATAAGCTGCGAGAACCCCAGCCGAGAAGCCAAAAAACGCGCCCGTGCGCAAGATGGCCCGCGCTTTGCTCATTTTACTGACACCTGAGTTAAGGCTCGCAGAGCTTTCGATTTGGTGGCAGTCTCGGCTCGTGTCGGCATCTCTTGCACCGGGGTTTCTCGTCGCGGCACCGTCGATGCGGTGCCCGTTTTTCAATCATACGCTGGTGCTCCTGATCGATCACGGCGACGAGGGGTCTTTTGGCTTTGTCGTCAATCGCAGGACCGACCTCGGCATCCGAGATGTCTTCAACGAGGTTGGCGTCGCCGCGGACGGAGCGGCCGGCGTGGACCTCCCGGTCATGCTCGGAGGGCCGGTGTCGCCGGAGTCGGGCTGGATCCTCTACGACGCAGAGGGCGTCCCCCAGCCGTCGACGGGGCAGACGATCGCCGTGAGCCAACGGATCGCTTGCAGCGCATCGCTCGAGCTCTTGGAACGCCTCGCCCGAGGCGACGGGCCCGACACTTGTGCGATGATCCTCGGCTACTCGGGCTGGGGCGCGGGGCAGCTAGAGAGCGAAATGAAGCAGGGGTCCTGGATTCCCGTCGACCTCGACTACGAAATCGTGTTCGACACGCCGATTGAAAAGCGGTGGGAAGCTGCCCTCGCCACGCTTGGAATAGACCCAGCGCGCTTCATCGACAGCCAGATCGCAAGTGCCTGAGCCGGGCGAGGTTCGCGTCAGCTTGTTTTCTGCCAGGCCAGAGGCTACCTCCACTCGCGATGCGCTTTCGCCTCGATAGCCTGGTCTGGATCGCGCTACTCGTCCTGGCCGCGGCCTGCAGCGGTAGCCAGGGAAGTCTGAAGAAGACGGGCGCGAGCACACTCGATCCCGAGGACGACGCGCGCACTGGCTACGAAAAGGCCTTGCTGGCCTTTCGGCGTGGCGATTGCCTTTCGGCCGAGCCGACGTTTCGAGAGATTCGACGAGAGTTCCCCTACAGCCGTTTCGCAGCGCTCGCCGAGCTTCGGATCGGCGATTGCCAGTTCAAGAACGAATCCTACCCCGAGGCGATCCAGACCTACCGTCAGTTCGTCAGGATTCGTCCTTCACACAAAGAGATCCCCTACGCGCGATTTCGCATCGCCGAGGGGTACTACAATCAGATCCCCGGTGGCTGGTTCATGACGCCCCCTTCGAGCGAGCGCGATCAGAGTGCCGCTCGAGATGCGCTGATCCAGCTCCGCCGATTCGTGGTGGACTATCCGGACGACCAACGCGTGCCCGATGCCAACAAGCTCATGGACAAATGCATGAGCCTGCTTGCCGCCCACGAGCTCTACGTCGCCCGCTTCTACCTCAATCGACAGGCGTATCGGGGCGTGATTTCACGGCTCAAGGGCCTGCTCACCGCCTATCCTGGCGCCGATGTGGCACCTCAGGCGCTGCTCCTGCTCGGGCAGGTCTATCTCAGGACCGACGAGGTCGAAGCGGCCCGCCAGGCGTTCAGCGAAATCGTCCAGCGCTTTCCCGAAAGTGACGAGGCCAAGCGCGCCAAGTCCCTGCTCGGCAAGATCGGCTGACTGGCAACGGGGGTGCTCTTGACGCGGATTTCTGGCCAGCGATCGGGCTGATCGCTACCTTCCGCCCCATGGCTCCTTGGGCCCAACAAATCCTCGACGCGGCGAACGAGCACTATGATCAGGCCGAGTACTCTCTTGCTCAGCCCTACTACGAGAAGCTCGTGCAGCAGGGCCTGCGCTATCCGGACGTGTTCAATCGACTGGGCGTCATCTATCACCTCGGTGGCCGGCTGCCCGAAGCACGCTGGTGCTTTCAGCAGGCGCTCGAGGACAACTCCGGCTACCTGGAGGCCGCGCTCAATCTCACCGTGACGTGCAACGAGCTCGGCGAATATGGCTCGGGGGTGCGCACGCTGGAGCGGGCTCAGCGCCAGTCCGATTCATCCAACGATGCCTTTCGCCGTGGCAAGGTCGCCAATCTTCATAGAGCGCTCGCCCGGGCCTACATCGATTTAGATCGCCCGGAAGACGCGATGCACGAGTTCGGGCGCGCACTGCGGCTCTGTCCGAAGTTCCACGACATTCGGCTCGAGCTCGCCAAGCTGCTGAGGCTTCGCGGCAACGCACATGGGGCTCGCGAGGAGCTGACGCTCATTCTTCAACTCGACCCCGCCCACCAGGATGCCCGCGCCCTCCTCGGCGTCATCGAGATCGAGACCGGCGATCATCGTCGAGGCCTTCGGCACCTGCAGGCGGTCATCGCCCAATGCGCTGACCATCCGGTAGCCCGAGCGTACCTCGACAAAGCGGATTCGGACTATCAGCGCGCATCCTGAGCACGGGAGTTGATCGCTTTGTGGGCGCCCCAAACGGTGCCACACTCTCCACCACGTGTCTCCAACCGTTCTTCTCCTCGACGACGACGCTCAGTTTCGCGCAAGTGTCACCCCGGCGCTCGAAGCGGAGGGTCTGCGTGTCGTGATCGCCACCAAAGCCAGCGTCGCGCGGTCCATGATCGAAGAAGAAGCGCCGTCGCTGCTCGTCGTCGACGGCCTCCTGCCGGATATCAACGGAATCACCTGGATTGAAGAGATGCGAAGGGAGGGTTTCGAGACGCCGATCATTTTCGTGTCCGCGTTCTATCGGGACTTGCCCACGTTCAGGCACCTGACCCAAGAGCTCGATGTGACCAAGGTGTTCCACAAGCCAGTCACGGTGAATCGATTCGCGCGCGCGGTTGCAAGCGTCGTTGCGACCCTTCCGAGCCCTGCGCCGACTGCGGCGGCAACGCCTCGGCCCGCCAACGATTCCGCAGAGCAAGTCCTCTTCCCGGGTGAACCCACCGAACCTCGTGTCGACCCAGGCAAGGCCAAGGCGTCCTATCTGAGCCTGCTTCCGATTGCCGCGGACAATCTCACCGGTGCGATACGTCGTGTCCACTCCGAGGCCGAGCGAGCCAGCGTGGTTTCGGACGCGCTTCGTCAGGCACACGACCTGCGCAGCGCAGCGCAAACGCATGGGTTCAACGAGATCTCCGATGCCGCAGGCCGTATCGAGCTCGAGCTTCGCCAGCTGCAGAAATCGGGGCGCCTCGATTGGACGAGCATGTTCGAGTCGATCGACTCGGTGCGAGCCTATGCGTCAGCGGCTGCGGGCCGTCCTAACGACACGCCATCGATGGCCGCGGCGCCGCCCTCGGTCACGCCAGCCGCGAGCTTCTTCCTACATCGCCCCATTCCAAAGGATTTCGTGCCGACGCTACTCGTCCTCGAAGACGACCCGGCGATGATCGCCTACCTGCGCTCGGCTCTCGACGAGGTACTCGTGCACCTGAGACCCGTCTCAACAGTAGAAGAGGCCCTCAAGGTCGCCGGCCGCAACGCGCCGACCGCGGCCCTGGTGGGCTGGCCGCTTCAGGACCGCGACGCGCTCTCGCAGTTTCTCTCGCTGTTCCGGGGCCTACAAGGCTGCGCTGAGGCGCCAGTCATCCTGCTCTCGGTCGACGACGATCCACATACGCGCGCTCTCGCCGCCCAGCTCGGCGTGGATATCTTCTTGCCGCACCCCATCGAGCTCGTCCGATTGCATCACGCGCTGAGCACAGCGGTCGAGCGGGCCATGACCCCGCGACCCAAGGTCGCCGTCCTCCGCGATCCCGAGGCCGCGCGCCTCATCGAAGAGAGTGGTATCGACTGCCTGCTCTTCTTCAGCCTCGAGGAGCTCTTGCGAGAGATCGACGTACAGTGCCCGGACGCCATCCTCTTGGGATCCAGCGTGACCGGGAAGCAGGTGCCGGCGATCATCCGTATGTCGGCCTGGAATTCGGAATTCGCGCTGCTCTGCTTCGACGACTCCCCGCTGGCTGACGAACGCGAGATCACGGAGTGCCTGATTCGATCGTCGGGTTGGCTCGTGCACCTTCACGGTGAAGGCGATCGAATGGCGCGACTGCGCCGGCAGCAATTGCGCTGTAGTCAGACCGGCCTGCTCACCCGCCCCGGCGCCGTCGCCGCCCTCGAGTTCGGCCTTTCGTCCGCCCAGCGTCACGGGCGTACCTATTCGATCGGGCTTTTGCAGATGACCGGCCTCGATGGGCTCGACCACGTCCAGGCCCGGGGCCTGAGAACCTATTTCGGCCGTTTGGTGCACGGCAGATTCCGACGCGAGGACGTCCGAGGGCGCTGGGATGACGACACCTTCGTCGTCGGCTTCGATGGCGCGAGCGCCCGGGCCGTGGTGGAGGTCGTTCGCAGGCTTCAGTCCAACCTCGAGACGAGCCGAATACGGCAGCCTGAGGAACTTTTCTTTCTGCACATGGCAGCGGGCCTCGCTTCGTACCCGCTCGATGGGGACACCAGTCGTTCGCTGATTCTCGCTGCCCACGAACGTCTCGAAACGGCGGTCGAACGGGGCCCGGATGCCCTGGTTTGGCGCTAGCATTGCGGCTCGCCTCCCCGAGCCGGACAGGCTAAACTCAGTGCATCGAACCAACTGCGCAGCGCGGCCCCGTGGAGACCGATGTAGCCGCCGACATTGAAGTGGGCGATTCGAGCTTGCTGCTCCGGCTGACGGGCCCGGGCGGGTCCAACCTTCGTACGCTCGAAGCCGAGCTCGGGGTCTCGATGGGCCTCCGCGGGTCGACGATTCACATCCACGGGCCGAACCGGGACGTCGAGTTGGTGGAGCGCGTGCTTCACGAGCTGATCGACGCCCTCCAGTTTCGAGAGCTCAGCGCCGTCGAAATGGCGCGCGCCGCGCGGACCCTTCGCGCACATCCACAAATGAGGCTTCGTGCGCTTCTCGACGACGTCGTGCTGACGACCTCGAGCCGGCGCATCGTTTCGCCGAAAGGGGTTACGCAGCAGACTTACATTCAGGCGATCCGTAGCCACGACATCGTTTTTGGGATTGGGCCCGCCGGCACCGGTAAGACCTACCTCGCGATGGCGATGGCGATTCGCGCACTTCAAGAGCGCCAGGTCAAGCGGATCGTCCTCACGCGCCCCGCCGTCGAGGCTGGCGAACGACTCGGTTTCTTGCCTGGCGACCTCGCAGAGAAGATCAACCCTTACCTTCGACCCCTCTACGACGCCTTGCATGACATGATGGAGCCGGGCCGGATTACCGCGCTGATCGAGCGAGGCACCATCGAGGTGGCGCCTCTAGCGTTCATGCGCGGCCGGACGCTCAACGACAGTTTCGTCGTCCTCGACGAGGCACAGAACACGACGCGGGAGCAAATGAAGATGTTCCTGACTCGGCTGGGCTTCGATTCGAAGACGGTCATTACCGGCGACGTGACGCAAGTCGATCTGCCCGGCGGAGCGTATAGCGGGCTTCGGCACGCCGAAAAGGTGCTCTCACGGATCAACGGCATCGACTTCGTCTACTTCTCCCACACCGATGTCGTGCGTCACCCATTGGTTCAACAAATCGTCCAGGCCTACGATGTCCACGAATCGGACTCTTCCGACGGTGACATCTAAGCTCTGCCTGGTATGCTAACCGCCACATGACCGACCGAATCTACGACGGCGCGCTGGACCTGATCGGCCACACGCCCATGGTGCGGCTAGCGCGAATCAGCGATGACAAGGGTGCCGAGATCTGCGGAAAGCTGGAATCGCACAACGTCGCCGGCTCGGTCAAAGACCGACCTGCACTTTCGATGATCCTCGCCGCCGAGGCATCGGGGGAGCTTCGAGAAGGCTCGACCGTCGTTGAAGCGACCAGTGGCAATACCGGGATCAGCCTCGCCATGATCTGCGCCGTTCGCGGGTATCGTTGCCTGATCGTGATGCCGGAGGATATGAGCGCAGCGCGTCGCCACCTGCTCAAATCTTATGGGGCCGAGGTGGTCTTGACCGGAGCTGAGGACGGCATGGCAGGTGCCGTCGAGCAAGCCGAGCGGCTGCTGCGAACGACGCCCGGCGCCATGATGTGCGGCCAGTTCGAAAACCCGGCCAACCCGGCGATTCACTCCGAGACGACCGCGGAAGAGATCTGGGAGTCGACTGGTGGCAAGGTCGACGCCTTCGTGGCCGGCGTGGGCACCGGCGGTACGCTCACGGGCGTCGGGCGCGTCCTCAAGAAACGCAACCCGGACATTCGTTTGGTGGCCGTCGAGCCACGGGCGAGCGCGGTCCTTTCGGGCGGGAAGGCGGGCCTGCACGGTATTCAGGGCCTTGGGGCTGGCTTCATTCCGGAAGTGCTCGACACCAAGCTGCCGGACGAGGTGTTGACCGTGACCGACCTTGCCGCAGAGCGCATGACGAAGCGGCTTGCGCGCGAAGAGGGGTTGCTGCTGGGTCCATCTGCCGGCGCAAACGTCCATGCCGCCCTCGAGGTGGCACGCCGGATGACGCCGGGCCAGCGGGTCGTGACGATTCTGTGCGATGGCGGTGAGCGTTACCTCTGCTGACCAGGGATGACCGAGCTCGTCAAAGCCTCGCGCGCACTGAGTCGCGTCGTCTCCGAGCTCGAGTTCGCTGAACCGGTCACGCACGTTTACAATCCGCTTCAATACGCAAAGCGCCCGCACGAGCTCTATTTGAGTCGCTTCGGCTCGGGCACGAAGGAGGTCGTCTTGGTCGGGATGAACCCCGGACCGTTCGGCATGGGTCAGACGGGCGTCCCGTTTGGCGACGTGGGCTTCGTCCGCGATTGGATGAGGATTGAAGCCCCCGTCGATCGTCCTGCCAGGGAGCATCCAAAGCGCCCCGTGCTCGGCTTCGACTGCGCGCGGTCGGAGGTCAGCGGCTCCCGTCTCTGGGGTTGGGCGCGTGACCGTTTTGGTACGCCCGAACGGTTCTTTTCGAGGTTTTTCGTCGTCAACTATTGCCCGCTGCTTTTCGTCGAATCGACGGGTCGCAATCGCACACCCGACAAGCTCTCACCCGACGAGCGTGCCGCGCTTCTGCCTGCATGCGACCAAGCGCTGCGCGAGGCCGTCGAGATCCTCTCGCCGACGCGAGTCGTCGGCGTGGGTGCATGGGCAACCAAGCGCGCGCGTGCTGCGCTGGGCGGTGGGGGGCCTGCCATCGGCACCGTCCTCCACCCCAGCCCTGCAAGTCCGAAAGCCAATCGCGGTTGGGCGCCACAGGCCGAAAGCGACCTTCGGGGCTTGGGCATCGACTTCTAGGCGCGCGCCCTGCAACGATGCGCTATGCTGCGCCGGGGGGTCCGAGGAGATGCGGAGCAAATCCATCCTAGTTGCAGCCATCATGGCGCTCGTCGTCGGCTGCGGTCACGAGTCCGCCGCTACGCAGCAGATACGAAGCGCTGCTGCGGTCGATCTCGACTGTGATGCCTCGATGATCGAGTTCGTCGACGACGCGGCCATGCAGAAGCGAGTCCGTGGCTGCGGCCAAACGCTGACCTACATGTACAAGTGCAAAGCGACCACGGGCGGTGGGAAGGACTGCCGCTGGAAGCCAGTCCGGGACGATAGCAACAAGCTCGATTAGCCGCCGTCGGGCTGCGCCGCGAGCACTTGCTCCTGTAGCTCGCCGATATCGGGGTTGTTCGGGTCGAAAGCGCTCGCACGCTCGAGTGCCGCGGCCGCCTCCGCGAGGTCCCCACGTTCGAGAGCGGTGCGGGCATTCGCCAGCTCGTCTTTCGCAGCCTCCTCACGTTCATGAGGAGAGAGCGCGTCGGGGCCGGCATCGGTTGCAGTGGCAGTGCCAGTGCCAAGGTCTGCGCCCGCGGCAGTGCCAGTGTCAGTGCCAGCATCGGCGCCGCCGCCAGCGTTGGTGGCTCTTGGATTGCAGTCCTCAACCCAGAGCCATAGGGCCACGAGGATTCCGACGGCGACTATCATCGCGAGGGGCAGACCGCTGTGTCGACGTCTCGATTTCGATGGGCGGCGTCCGTCGTAGGCTTGCTTGAGTGCGGATACGAATGTTCTGGCGCTGGCGTATCGATCGGAGGGTCTCTTACTCAGCGCACGAAGGATGGCGGCGTCGAGCGCGTTTGGGATCGCCGCGCCCCGATTCGCCTCGCTGGGCGGAATCGGGTTCGTGCTCATCACCTTGTGTGCGACCGCCAAGGCCTCGGTGCCAGGAAACGCGCGTTCTCCGCTTGCCGCCTCATAGATGACCGCCCCGAAGGAGAACAAGTCACTCTGCGCACTGTACTCGCCGCTTCTCAGCGTTTCGGGGGCGGCGTAGCACGGCGTGCCCAGGAACTGACCTTCCTTGGTGAGGTCTGCGTTCGGGATTCGCGCGATTCCGAAATCCGCGAGCTTCACCTGGCCATTGCCAGTAATCAGCAGATTCTCGGGTTTGAGGTCCCGGTGGATGACACCGGCGATGTGGGCCGTCGCCAAGGCATCGGCGACCTGTTGGGCGAGGTCCAGTAACTCGTCGCGGGAGAGCGTACCGCGCTTTTTGAGCGCCTGCTTCAGGGTGTGTCCGGGAACGTACTCGAATACCAGGTAGGGGCCGACCTTCGGGTCGTCTCCTACATCGAATATCTGAACGATATTGGGATGATGAAGGCGAGCTGCTGCGCGGGCCTCGTTTTGAAACCGGCTGAGGAAAACCTCGCGGGTCTCGGGATCGAGAGCGAGGTCGCGTAGCGTTTTCACCGCTACGGGCCGGTCGAGGTCTGCATCGTGCGCCAGATAGACGGTCCCCATCGAACCAGCGCCGAGAAGTCGGTCGATTCGGTAGCGGCCGATCTGTTGCGGCAGTTCTTCCATGGGCGCGATCTAGTCCATGCGGGAGCACGGGGCTAGAGACGATGGAGCTTCAACGTATTGGTTCGTCCCGAAGGGGGCCAGCCAAGCACCATCGCGAACGCCTCCCCGCGTTGACAGAGGTTCTCTCGCACGAGCAAAGAAGAGGCGATTCGAAGCGTCTCATCGAGCGACTCCGGGGGCACTTCGATTCGCGGAATCACTCCCCATTCGAGCGAGAGCCGCCGCGCGACGCGGACGTCACTGGTGATTGCCAAAATCGGCGCGCGCGGGCGATGCTCCGCGAGCAGGCCCGCCGATCGACCATGCTGGGTGAACACCACGACCGCTTTGAGTGGCAGATGCGTGGTCAACACGGCGGCGGCGCGTGCCGCGGCGTTTGCAAATGACCAGTCTTCTTCGTCGCCGGCCTTGAGCTCGCGAAACTCTCGCGAAAGATCTTCGACGTAATCCGCCTCGACCTCCCGAATGATCGCATCCATCATCTGCAGCGCTTGCACGGGGTAGCGGCCCGCTGCGGTCTCTCCGCTCAGCATGACCGCATCCGTCCCGTCCATCACCGCGTTCGCGACATCCGCCGCCTCTGCCCGTGTCGGTCGCGGGTTTCGAATCATCGAGTCCAGCATCTGAGTGGCCGTGATCACGATTTTTCCGTGCGCATTGGTTTCCCGGATGATCCGTTTTTGAATCATCGGCACCTTTTCGGCGCCCAGCTCTACCCCTAGATCTCCGCGGGCGATCATGATGCCGTCCGCCGCTTCGACGATGTCAGAAAGGGCGTCGACCGCTTCGGGTCGTTCGATCTTCGCGATGACCGGCACGTCGCCGGCCAGAATTTTGGCTTCTCGCACGTCGTCGGCGGCTCGAACGAACGAGAGGGCCACGTAGTCCGCCTCCAGGACGGAGGCCGCAAAGGCCAAATCTTTCCGATCCTTGGGGGTCAGAGCCGGTCCTGTAATCGAGACGCCGGGTAGGTTGAGTCCCTTGTGGTTGGAAAGGGTGCCGCCGTCCTCGACGACCGTGTGCACCGTGTCCCTCTCGACTCGGTCGACTCGAAGTCGAATGAATCCGTCGTCGAGCGCAATGGCATCGCCCGGGTTCAGGTCGGCGCCCAATGATTCGTGGGTGACCGAGACGATTTCTTGGTTTCCCTCGACCTCCTTCGTCGTGAGGGCGAAGCGGTCGCCTTGCGCGAGCTCGATCGGGCCTTTGGCAAACTTGCCGACCCGCATCTTCGGCCCCTGCATGTCGGCGAGGATCGCCATCGGCTGACGCGCCTCGGCCGCGGCCTGGCGCACCAGCTTTGCCATCTTTGCATGCGACTCGTGATCGCCGTGCGAGAAATTGAGCCGCGCGCAACTCATCCCCGCTCGGACGAGCTCGCCGAGCTTCGCCTTCGTGTCGCTCGCGGGCCCGAGCGTGCAGACGATCTTGGTGCGCCTCACCTCGACGTTGTAGCCGGGTTCCGTTCACCGGCCAAGCTAGGGGTGACGATAGCGGTCCGGTTCCCAACGGCTCAGGTTCGACTTGAAGCCTAGGCGCACGACAAACGTCGTGTAGAGCGTCCATTGGCTTCGATCGCTCGTCGGCTGCGTGTTTCGAAAAGATGGGTCGCTGTTCACATGACGAGCTGCGATTCGAAGCCAAAGGCCGCGGAGTGTTTTCAGTGGCCGGTAGAGCGGCAGGCCGAATCCGAAGCCGATGCCAAGCCCGGTCGTTCGTTTGCCGTCGAGCGCGAAGGCTGGCCCGATCTCGAAAAAGATCGATTGGAGCATCAAATCCACGAACTCGTTCCAGGTTTGCTTGTAGAGAAAGAAAAGCGCCGGAAAGAGCGGGCGGAGGTCTACGCCAACGAACAGGTGCTGGCCGGAGTCGGGACCCCAGCGTCCCGAAAGCACCAGCCCCGCGACATCGGCCACGAGGAAGCGTGCCTCGCCAATGACGTTGGGGTCCGCCTTCCGGTCGAGCCAGGTGGCCCCAGGGCCCGCCCCGAGCGCGAGCGTCAGCCCACGATCCCAGCGGCCATAGAGCCCGTCCCCCGTGCGTTGCGCGCTCGCAGAAGCGGCAAACGACGAAAGGACGAGGATCGAGCCTACGATCACCCCTAGACGGGCGCCTCGTGTCATGATTCCCCCATGCACTGGGCTGCGTGGCGGGTCAAGAGATTGAGGCTGTAGACTGTACGCATGGGGCGTTCGTTCGGCTTGGGGCTTCGAAGCCAGCTCATGCTCGCGCTCGTCGTGGCGTTCGGCGCTGCATTCGTGTTGCTGAGCGTCGTGACGGCGAGGCTCGACGAGAGCGAGCGCGCCGAAGAGCAGCGAACGCGTGCGATGGGGCTTGCGCAGGCGCTTGCATCGGGCGCTGGCGTGGAGGGTGAAGCGCTGCGCGAAGAGCCGATCGCAGAGATGGTCGGGCAAGGCCTCATCGAGCGTGTGGAGATTCACGGGACGGACGGCCTCCGCAGAGGCTGGGGCGTTCTAGAAGGCGATCCTGACGCGATCGTGAGGACTCGAGACGGCCTGGAGCTGCGGGTGTGGGTGCCGGCGAGTTATCGCGGCGATGCGGCGAGGCGAGCTCTGTTTCTGTTCTACCTCGGCCTGACGGCAGCGACGGTGCTGCTGCTGACCTACGTTCTGTTGACCTATTTCATCGTGCGTCCGATCGACCGATTGAGATTGGCTTCAGAGCGCCTGGCTGCCGGGAGGCTGCGGACTCGCGTAACCGTACAGGGCGCCGCCGAGGTCGCGCGGTTAGCAGCGACCTTCAACGAAATGGCCGGTCAGCTTCGTGAAGACCGTGCATCGCTTCAGCAGCGACTCGAAGAGCTGGAGCATACGACGGCCGAGCTCACGAATGCGCAAGAGCAGATCATTCGAAGCGCGCGCTTGGCGGCCGTCGGAAGACTCTCGGCCGGCGTCGCGCACGAGATCGGAAATCCGCTCGCGGCCATTCGCGGCTTGCTCGACTTGATGCAGCTCGGCGACCTCGACCGGGATGAAGGGACCGAGTTCGTCGGCCGTATCCAGCGCGAGACCGAGCGAATCCATCACACCATTCGCGACTTGCTCGACTTCTCGAGAAACGACGCCATTCCCGGCGGACGGATCGAAAGCTCGGCCAACCTCGCAGAGGTGGTTTCAGACACGATCAAGCTCATCGACCGTCAGAATCGCTTTCGCGACATCGACCTCGCCGTCGCGCTCGAGGAAGACCTTCCCCGCGTCCGTGGCGATCACGAACGCTTGCGACAGCTGCTTTTGAATCTGCTTTTCAACGCGGCGGACGCCCTTGGCGGCAAGGGCCGCATCGAGGTCAGCGCCCACAGCGGCGAGGGTGTCGTGGAGCTCGTCGTTGAAGACGATGGGCCTGGGATCGATCGCGAGATTCTCGATCAGGTGTTCGATCCGTTCGTTACGACAAAGGCAGCCGGGCAGGGAACCGGCCTTGGGCTTGCAGTCTGTCACACGATCGTCGAGCGACTCGGCGGTGCGATCGAGGCGGCGAATAGGGAGCAGGGTGGGGCGGCGTTCGAGGTGAGTCTGCCCGCGGCGGTTTAGCAGGGACGGGGGCAGGGGCGGTGGCAGGGGCAGTGTCTGGGACAGTGGCAGTGTCAGTGTCAGGGACAGTGTCAGCGTCAGTGTCAGCGTCAGCGTCAGTGGCGGTGTCAGTGTGAGCGCTGCCGCGGGTGTGGTGGGGGGTGGTTGCAGGAACCGGGGCGTGGTGCGTTTTGATTGAACCGCCCCGCCCACCCCCACCCGTAATCCTCCCTGGCGCGGCGGTCGCTGCGCTCCGCCTTGCCGGCGCATTCGCGCCGGGCTTCGCCCTTCGGGCTCGCGCTGCCGCCTGCCGTTGG
>JABDJF010000349.1 GCA_013002645.1 Myxococcales bacterium | reverse complement strand
CAGCAACAACCTGGTCCCGGGCGGCTGGGTGTACATCGTCGTCTTCGCGACCATGACGATCTTTTTCTGCTTCTTCTACACGGCAATCACCTTTCAACCGGTCGACGTCGCGGAGAACCTCAAGAAGCAGAGTGCATTCATTCCCGGTGTACGCCCAGGCAAGGCGACCGCCGAGTACATCGACGCGGTACTGACCCGCATCACCGTGGGCGGCGCACTGTATGTTGCTGCCGTAGTCACGATCCCCACCCTGCTTCAGTCGCGATGGAACGTTCCGTTCTACCTCGGCGGCACGTCGCTGATGATCGTCGTCGGCGTCGCACTCGACTTCGCGCAGCAGGTCGAAAGCCACCTCATCACCCGGCACTACGAAGGCCTCACCGGGAGCAAAGGCTCCCGAATTCGAGCGAGGAACGCCTGATGGACATTCTACTTTTCGGACCGCCCGGCGCTGGCAAGGGCACTCAGGCCAAGTTCCTGATCGACCTGCTGGCCATTCCTCAGATCTCGACCGGAGACATGATGCGAGCCGAGCGGAAGTCCGGCTCAGAGCTGGGCAAGCAGTTTGACGAATACATGTCAGCTGGAAAGTTGGTGCCTGACAGTCTCGTCCTCGACTTGATTCTGAAGCGCCTCACCCAAGATGACGCGAAAAACGGTGCAATTTTCGATGGTTACCCGCGAACGGTGGCCCAGGCCGAATCGCTCGACACCCTCCTTGGGAAGCTCGATCGACGCATCGATCGGGTGGTTTCACTCGATGTTCCGCTTCAGGATATCGTCGAACGGGTGACGGGCAGAAGGGTCTGCCTGGACTGTGGACAGACCTATCACGTCCGCTATAGTCCGCCGCCCCAAAACGGAGAGTGCGTCTCCTGCGGCGGGAACAAGATTGTGCAGCGGTCGGATGACACCGAGGAGGTCGTTCGGAAGCGGTACGAAGAGTACAAAGCGAAAACCGAGCCGGTTCTCGCCCACTACGAAGCCAAGGGCGTCGTCGCGGGTGTGGAGGGCGTCGGGTCATTAGAAGAGATCACGGAACGCATCAAGAAAGCGATTGGGGTTGAGTAACGAGCGGGATGAGTGAAGCCAGAACCACCCGAGGCACCATCGAGACGGTGTTACCGAGGGCGCTTTATCGAGTGAGGCTCGACGACGGTGCGCAAGTCACCGCGTCGCTCTCCGCGAAGGCCAGACAGGTCACGGTGAAGCTCCTACCTGGAGACGGTGTGATGGTTGAAATTTCTGCTTACGACCCGACGAGAGGACGAATCCAAGAGAGGCTGACATGAAGGTTCGACCAAGCGTCAGAAAGATTTGTGAGAAGTGCAAGATCGTACGCCGCAAGGGCGTCGTGCGTGTCTTGTGTGACAACCCCCGTCACAAGCAACGGCAAGGATAGAAGCGAATGGCACGTATCGCAGGCGTCGACCTCCCAGGTCGAAAACACACGGTGATTGCGCTGCAATACATCTACGGGATTGGTCCGCACCATGCGAAGCAGATTTGCGCTGTGGCGAACATTCCGGAGAGCAAGCGTGCTGACGAGCTCGATGAGACCGACGTCAAGAAGATCCGCGAGTGCATCGACCAGAACTTCAAGGTCGAAGGCGACCTTCGTCGCGAAGTCAACATGCACATCAAGCGGCTCATGGATCTCGGTTGCTACCGCGGGCTCCGCCATCGGCGCGGGCTACCTGTCCGCGGTCAGCGAACCCACACCAACGCCCGCACGCGCAAGGGCCCTAAGCGCGGTGCAATGAGCAGGAAGCGCTAAGAACATGGCGAAGGCGAAAGCAAAGCCCACCAAGGGCAAGAAGCGCAAGACCAAGAGGGTGGTGACGAGCGGAATCGCTCACATCCAGTCCACCTTCAACAACACGATCGTCACAATCACCGACTTGGGCGGTGAAGTGGTTTCCTGGTCGACGGCTGGCGCGCGCGGCTTCAAGGGCTCGCGCAAGAGCACGCCGTTTGCGGCGCAGCTAGCAGCAGAAGATGCGGCCCGCAAAGCCCAGGACGTAGGCATGAAGACCATCGCGATTTTCGTGAAG
>JABDJF010000337.1 GCA_013002645.1 Myxococcales bacterium | reverse complement strand
CATGGCCCACCGTAGCCCGCGGAGGCAGTGAAGTTGCGTCCGAATAGGTTGTTCTTCACCTGAAGCTCGTCTCCGTTTCTGCCGCAGCGGAGGACATAATGGTGGCCAGTGCCGTCTATCCAGTTGTTGATGATTCTGTAGTTCGTGGTCCCTTCGTTGCTATGAACGATGAACGCGGAGGTATTTCCCCCGATGATGGTGTTGTAGCGAAACGTTACATTGTGGGCCTCGAAGCTTTGTACCCCGTCCCCGTGCGATCCTTTCACATCCCAAATGTACGAATGTTCAACAAGTACGGGGCCACCAATTCCATGCGCCTTCATGCCATCACCGCAGCCATGGATGTTGAGTCGTCGGCCAGTCCAGCCTGGTCCTCTGACCCCGTCATTGCACTTTGCGCGGTGTCCATCGATCTCGCCGTCCTCGATCAAGATTCCCGAGTGTCCGTCAGGGATCCAGATGCCCCAATAATCCCTGGACGCATCGATTTTGAAGTTACGCAGCGTGACGTTGTCGGCCTCTATCCTGATTCCCCTCGAAATGAAGTTCTCGTAGGTCGCACCATCTTGCCTAATGGTCTTCGGGGGCGAATTTGCCGGGCTCAAGATTCCCGGGCGGCTGGGGCCGGTGTTGCTGGCATCCGGTTTTTCAACCAAGTTCCACCAATGCTCTTTGGGGCTGGAACAAGTACCGTGAACGCAGATATCGCCGCCGCTGCAGGGGCAAACCCGTGGGTCGAGCGTTGGCTGGCTGTCAGAGCCTCGGCGTGGAGCAGCGAGCCGCCCAGAAGTCCGGGGATCATCTCGCAGATGCTCGAGGATCTTGCGAGCCACCAGTACATGCCCCTCTTCGCTGAAGTGGTACCCGTCGACGTAGAGGCGCGCCACATCGGCGGCAGGCAGCTCGCCGAAAAGTGACACGAAATTGATGAACGGAGTATCGAGCCTGCCCGCATTGGATTCCACAGCTGACATCCAGTATGCCAGCTCGGCACTGGGTTGCTGCAGCTCTTCCCCCGACGGAAAATAGACGAGCACCGTTGCGCGCGAACGCGCGGAATCATAGTCGCGCAGATCCTCGAGCATCCCTGCAACGACCGCCTCGACCTCTTCGGCTCCTCGGGCGGCCCATGCGCCGGGCAGCTCTCTCGACCCGAGATTGAGTCTGCCGCGAATCGCTGTGGCAAGCCTAAAGGTCCTCAGCCCATCCGCGCGGTTCAGGGTCTCGGCAAGCCAGGTGGGCGTGGAACACCTCGACTGACTGATGGGCGCGTTCGTGACGACGGGTTTCCCGCCCTTTAACGCCACCACGGGTCGCGGGATTCCCATGAACTCGTCGTATTGCATCCGTAGGAAATCATGTGTGATGAACGCAAGAATGTGCACGTCGACTTCGAGGTCATCGGCATCGCGCTTGTACAAAAGATATGCTTGGTCCACGCCGTATCCGACCTGTCCCATGTTGATGGTCTCGAGCCTGGGCTCGCGCTCGGCCAGCAAGCTGCAGAACGTTTGATCGTTTCCGACGTACTCACCGAAGGTGACCGAATCCCCGGAGCAGACGATTCGGCGCGCGTCGCTGTGGCGCTTCGCCGGGAAATCTTGTGCATTTCTGAAGCCTTGCGCGTTGGTTCGAAGATGCGCTCCAGGGCCATACATGTCTTTTATGTCTACGTTCTGGAGGCCCACCCAACCGATCTCCGCGTCGTAGTCGGTGTGACCGAGATTCGACCCTCCGGCCCGAGAGGCGACGTCTCTAAGGAAGAACGCATAGCTCGAGAGCCCTTCGACGGTCACCAGCAACGGCACCAACAGAGCCACGTTGACCAAAAAAATTGCCGCTAGCCGACTGACGCGACGGATATGCTCTCTCATCTTCAACCGAGGCCCTGTCCCACTTGCTACCGGGACACCGTGTGATGGTCGTCTGGCTGCCCACGCTGCAACTGAGTGCTGTAATCGGCGCCGGATCGCTAAGGTCTTCGTTGCCAACAGCCTAGCAGAACCGAGGCGATGCGGCTTGTTCAGATCGCTAGGGCTCCGTCTCCCGCGGTTCCTTGACACCGCGCCGCCACGAGCGTTACGAAACGTTAGTGCACTTCAAGAGAGCTGCGGCGTTGGCGGGACTCCTGCTCGTCTCCACGATGCTGAGCCTCCTTCTCGCGGAGGGCCTGGCTCGCGTCCTCTCTCCGTTTCCCGACGCGCACGACAAGCTCTGGATGCTCGGCTCCCCAACTTTTCAGACCGACGACGGGGGCGCCGTCAGGTATCTGCCGAACCAGACCGTGCGTTCCGTGATGCTTCAAGATGGCGAAATCGTGTACGACGTGCGCTTTGACACCAACGACCTGGGCTTCCTCGATCACGAGGACTACTCGAGCGATGGCGAGCGACCCGCCGATGCGCGTCGTATGGTGTTCGTGGGGGACTCATACAC
>JABDJF010000334.1 GCA_013002645.1 Myxococcales bacterium | reverse complement strand
TTTGCGCACTGGGGTGTTCACATCCACGTCGACAACCGCTTCCGTCGAGATCTCGGAGACCTTCGTTGCGGACGGGTCTTTCCGTTCGGCGACGACCCGGGTCACCACATCGCGCTCGGAGACGATGCCTTTCATCACGCCGCCTTCGACGACCAGCACCGCGCCGATTTGGTTCTGAGCCATCAGTCCGGCGGCCTCCGCAACGCTGTCGTCCGGCTTCACCGTGATCATTTCGGTCTTCATCAACGAGCGAATAATTGCCATGGATCGGTCTCCTCCTGGTGCGGCTGGAGCCTACCCCAGGGACGTTCGATCGGCATGTCGCGACACGCGGCGCATGGTGATGGGGCTATAGGCCGCCGTCGGTTCCGCCGATGCCGCCGGTTCCTTCAGTGCCAGCGTCGGTCGCGCCTTCACTGCTGCAGGCGCCTGAGAGCAAGGTGACGAAAAGCAGCAAACCTACGGTGCGCAACCCGTTCATGAGACCTCCTGAGCCCGGGCTCGCACCAGCCGCCCCGGCCGTGCTCCGGTGAGATGACCCTCGTGGCTGATGGCCTCCCCATTCACCAGGGTTGCAATGTAGCCTTTGGCGTGTTGCATCAGGCGCTGCCCCCCTGCCGGCAAGTCCTCGACCATGGTTGGCGGGAGCAGCTCGAGGTTGTCGAAGTCGATGATGTTGACGTCCGCGCGAAGGCCCGGGGCGAGTCGCCCACGATCGCGAAGACCTAGAAACCGCGCGGTGTCGTGGGCCTGCATTTGGATGACTCGTTCGAGCGGAATCCGGCCGTGGTCGCGGTCGCGGGCCCAGTGGGTCATCAGAAACGTCGTGAAGCTGGCGTCACAGATCGTGCCCACGTGCGCGCCACCGTCGCTCAAGCCCGGGAGGGCAAAAGGGTGCGTGAGCATTTCGTGGACCGCGTCGAGGTTCATCCCGGCGTAGTTGTAGACCGGGAAGTAGAGCAGCGCCTTGCCATCTTGTTCGAGCATCGCGTCGTAGATCAGGTTCAACACGGACTCGCCGCGGCTCATCGCCTCCGCCCCGAAGCTCTCGGCGGGTGCCGGTTCGTAGTTGGGTTTCTCGCCGAGCCGAAAGAGCCGCATCGCAACCATGTCGAGGTTCGACAAGAAGTAATCGGCGAGCGGCGGGAGCATGCTGCCGTCGCCAGCCACGGGCTCGCTGTTCTCCGCGATCATGCGTGCCTTCAGGGCCGGGTCCCGCATCGCTTTCACGCGCTCGGAGAGCGGCAGCGTGCTGATCGCCTTGTAGCTAGGAAAGCCCATGAACGGATGGAAGGTCGCCTGAAGTCCCAGCATGACGCCGATACCGCGGGCGCCCACCTGACAGCGAACCTCGAAGCCGTTCTCATTGGCCTTCGAGGCGCGATCGAGGATCCACCTCCACTGTTCGGGGCTGTGGTCACGCTGCATCGTCGAGACGCTCATCGGCCGCCCGCCTGCAGCTTTCAGCATTTGCTCCAGCACAGCCCATTCCGAATCGAAATGATCGTCGCCGTGCAAGACGTTGAAGTCACTCACCGCTTGCAGAACGCCGTGACTCAGCCCCTGAAATGCCGCGGCGATTCCCGCCAGCTCTCTGCCGTCGGCTTCCGAGGCAGGCGTCCAGTCACCGACTGCGCTCCGGTGGTTGTCACTTCGGCCTGTGCTGAAACCAATCGCACCGGCTTCGAGGGATTCGCGAAGCAGGCGACGCATCTCCGCGATGTCCTCCTCGGTAGCGGCCTCGTCGTGCACGGCGCGTTCACCCATCACGTACACCCGCAGCGCGTCGTGGGGGACGTGTGCGAGGAAGTCGATGCTGTGCGGCATTCGGTCGAGAAGATCCATGTATTCAGGAAAGCTTTCCCAGCCCCAGCTGATCCCTTCGGCAAGAGCCGTGCCCGGGATGTCTTCGACGCCCTCCATGAGATCGACCAACTTTGCGTGGTCGGTCGGCCGAACAGGCGCGAAGCCAACTCCGCAGCTGCCCATCGCGCAAGTGGTCACCCCGTGAATGGACGATGGAGCAAGCTCTTCATCCCAGCTGATCTGCCCGTCGTAATGCGTGTGTATGTCTACGAAACCGGGCGCGACGATCGCCCCGTCCGCGTCGATCGTTTTGGCAGCGCTCCCACCGCACTTCCCGACGTCGACGATCTTCCCATCTTTGATTCCGACGTCGGCGGTGTAGCGGTCCTTGCCGCTTCCATCCACGAGCGTTCCGCCCACGATTTTCAGGTCATACATGCCGGGTCTCCGAGCTCAGCGCAGCTCGGCACTATATCGCACGACCCGCTGTTCGTGGAGGGCTTCCTACAGGGCTCGGCTGCATTCGTACAGGTTGGTATTCCGGCGCGGTCTGTGGCACGCATAGGGCTATGGACTTGAGCTTCACGGATGAAGAAGAGGCATTTCGGCAGAAGGTTCGCGACTGGATTCCAAGCGCGATGCCTGAAGACATGCTGGAAACCGCCAGAGGAGCAGGAGACTTCACGCCGGAGGATTCCGCCACCTGGCACAAAATTCTGTACGAGAAGGGCTGGGTTGCCCCCCATTGGCCGGCAGAAGTAGGCGGGACCGGCTGGGATGCCGCGCGGCGTTTCATCTTTGCCGAGGAAATGGAGCTTGCCGGGGCCCCGCCGCTTTCGGTCTTTGGTTTGGGTATGGTCGGTCCGTTGATCATCAGCTACGGGACCGATGCGCAAAAGGAACGGTTCCTTCCAAAGATCCTCAGCGCTGAAGAGTTCTGGTGCCAGGGGTACTCCGAGCCGGGGTCGGGAAGCGACCTCGCTTCGCTACGGACGACCGCCGAAGACGCCGGCGACCACTTCATCGTCAACGGTCAAAAGACGTGGACCTCCTTCGCGCAGTACGCAGATTGGATCTTCTGCCTCGTGCGGACCGACCAGTCGGTGAAGAAACAGGCCGGGATCACGTTCCTGCTGATCGACTTGAAGAGCCCGGGCGTCGAGGTGAAGCCGATGATGACGCTCGGCCACACGCCGGCGTTCTGCGACACCTTCTTCGACAACGTGAAAGTTCCCAAAGAAAACGTGGTCGGTCGAATCAACCAGGGCTGGACGATGGCCAAAGCGCTGCTGGGCCACGAGCGAACGCTTTTGGCCATGATCGGGCCGTCGCGAAACGTGCTGCAGAAGTTGAAGCGCATTGCAGCCCACAAGAGCGTCAACGGGCGCCCGATGCTCGAGGACCCCGTTTGGCGCGCTCGCATCGCACGCCTCGAGATGCGGTTTCGTGCACACCTCATGGTCAGCTACCGTGCCCTTGCCGATCAGCAGAAAGGCAAGTCGCCGGGTCCCGAGTCTTCGATTCTAAAGCTCGTCGGAACCAAGCTCATCCAAGAGCTCACCGAGCTGGCCATGGAGGTCATGGGAGAGAGCTCGCTGACTTGGTACAACGAAGGCGTTTGCCTCCCCGTCGAGGAGTCGATTGGACCCTACTTCTGCTACGAGCGCGCCGCGACGATCTACGGCGGCTCCAACGAGATTCAACGAAACGTCATCGCGAAGATGATCCTCCAGCTGCCGAGCAGCTGAACAGCCAAGCCAACTCAGGAGTGATTCCCACATGGACTTCGAGCTCGACCCAGATCAACACATGCTCGCCAAGACAGTGGCGAACTTCGCCAAGAACGAGTCGCCCGTCACGAGGTTTCGAGCGCTGCGCGAGGACGACATCGGCTACGACCCTGCGGTGTGGCAGAAGATGGGAGAGCTAGGCTGGCTTGGCATCCCCTTTCCGGAATCGGTTGGCGGCTTTGGTGGCGGCTTCGTCGAGTGCGCTATCGTCTTGGAGAACTTGGCCGCCACGCTCGTGCCCGAGCCCTATCTGGCGTCGGTCGTCCTCGGAGGGATGACCCTCGCGCGGGCCGGAAACGCCGCCCAGCACGAGGCCTATCTCACGCCGATGATCGAAGGCGAGACGACTTTGGCGCTCGCTTACTCGGAGGCGCAAAGCCGCTACGACGTAGGCGCGGTGGAGACGAGCGCCAAGCCGGACGGCGCCGGCTACCGGATTTCCGGTGAGAAAGTCTGGGTGCTGAACGGGCACCACGCCGACCAGCTCATCGTATCCGCCAAAGCGCCCGGCGGCGTCACGCTCTTCGTCGTGCCGCGGGAGGCAGCAGGCGTGAGTGTGAGGGTCGCAAAGACCATCGA